>NZ_WHOC01000068.1:0-83786 GCF_013141785.1 Paenibacillus germinis | reverse complement strand
TCATCACCTCCGTGTTTTTATAATACGACATACTACTGTGTCTGTCAAGGTAGTATTTTTAATCAAATACTTTGTTTGAAAAACAATGTATATATTCATTATGATATCTAACGGATTCATTTTTGAAACAGAAGACTGACTGACAAAGAAAGAGGGAGTAGACAAGCGTGCTGTTTTTTATTCTGCTTCGGAGAATCGCCTGCATTTCCCTTTCCAATCAAGCATTATGTGTCGCTGAAGGAGTATGTCGTGGAGAAGTTTCTGTTTATAAAGAACATAAATATACCGATGCCCACTCCGACTTATACATCGGTGTAGGCATCGGTATGAATGTAGTAATTTGCACAATATAACAATCAACTTCCGAACAGAGCTTGGACCTAAATACTATAGCGCATTCCGTTATGCTTTTCGAGCATATCTATGAGCATTCCGCGATTTACACCGTGTTTATGAAGAGCGACATGCTAATTGTGCTCCGGGAGAAAATGTTCATCGCGCTGAAGAAGATCTCCACGGAAGAGCTTGTCTATACAAGAAAAGACATCGATGAAGAACTATTGATTATTTATTCGCTTAATGCGCTGCTCGGGCTCATATTCCATTGGGTGGAGAGCAGTTTTAAGCATTCTCCGGCTTACATGCAGGAGCAGCTGGTGAAAATCATCAACTATCATCCGACTGTTGCGAAGACCGCGATCAAAGGCTCGACGAAGAGGTAACGCTATCTCGACTGTAACCTGTTATTCATTTTCCGTTCATATTCGATTCCTATACTGTAGTCATTACGAAGGAGGGAATCACAATGTTTCTAGCTATTCGAGAAATGAGGTTTGCTAAGGCACGGTATTCGTTGATCGCTACAATTATGGTGCTGGTTGCATTTCTTGTTATGTTCGTCACTGGGCTTGCACAGGGGCTTGCGTATGACAACGCCGCTTCTGTTAAGAATATGGATGCAACACATTTTGTCTTAGGACAAGACTCTAATCACCGTTTCACCCGATCCCAGGTCGATCAGAATCAGGTTGAAAAGACTGGCTTACTAGTAGGGAAAGAGAATGCAGAGCCACTTGGTCTGAAAATGACAACCGTTGTTCCATCAGGAGAAACTGGGAAGATTGATGTTGCTTTGCTCGCCGTTAATCTCGAAAGCTGGCTGGCGCCAACAGTAACAGATGGTTCACCAATCTCGGATCAGACAAAAGGACATGTTCTTGTTGATCAAAAGCTGTCTAATTCTGGAGTCAAAATTGGCTCAATCATTGTAGATCAAGCTTCGGGAACAAAATGGACAGTAAGCGGTTTTGTAAAAAACGAGTCATTCAGTCATGCTCCGGCTGTCTTTCTAAATAAGCAGGACTGGCTTAATCTTCAAGCGCAGACACTACGTCAAGGAACTGAATCAGCAGCAGACAGTAAAGTTTACAATGCAGTTGCCATTAAAGCCTCGAAAGAAAAAGTTAAGGAGCTTCAGTCCGCGCTGCCCAATACGGAAGTGATAACGAAGTCTGAGGCCGTATCTGGGATTCCTGGTTACAAAGAAGAGCAAGGCTCGCTTATGATGATGATTGTATTCTTATTTGTAATCTCTGCCTTTGTACTGGCTGTATTCTTTTATGTCATCACGATTCAGAAAACCAGTCAATTTGGTATATTGAAAGCCATCGGTACACGTACTGCCTATCTAGCTAGAAGTGTGACGCTGCAGGTGTTGGTCTTATCGGTCGGCAGCTTGGTCCTTAGCGTCCTGTTGGTTCAATTGTTTGAGGCCGTATTGCCAAGTTCCATGCCATTTCAGTTAGGCTTTTCCACCTTGGCACTTACTTGCCTGTCCTTTATAACAATGTCTTTGGCCGGTTCACTATTTTCGGTATGGAAAGTCGCCAAAATTGACGCTTTGGATGCGATTGGGAGGACAGCAGCATGAAAAACAGACTTGTATTACAGGAGATTACACGGACTTTTGAAGATGGCGGTATGGCAAGAATGATTTTGGATAAGCTAAACCTTGAGGTGGCCGAAGGTGAACTAGTCGCGGTAATGGGCCCTTCAGGCTCGGGCAAAAGTACATTTCTGTCCATAGCAGGAGCACTTCTTGAACCTACGAGTGGGCATGTTCTACTTGATGGAGAATCCATTATCGGTAAAGACAAGCAAGCACTTTCTGAACTACGACTTCAAAAAATCGGATTTATTTTTCAAAGCGCCAACTTGATACCTTACTTGAAAGTTGAAGAACAATTAGTTTTGGTAAGCAAGCTTGCCGGGATGGAAAAGGCGAAGGCAACCAAACGAGCAAAAGAGTTACTCGATAAGATGGGATTGTCTCATCGACGAACCGCATATCCTGATAAACTCTCAGGGGGGGAGCGTCAACGGGTAGCTATCGCAAGAGCCTTAATGAATGACCCAGCTGTCCTATTCGCAGATGAACCAACAGCAAGTTTAGATGCCTCACGAGGGCACGATATAGTGAGTATGATCGCGAAGCAAGTAAAGGATCAGCGAAAGAGTGCGGTTATGGTTACGCATGATGAACGAGTATTGCCACTCTGTGATCGAGTGCTTTTTCTTGAGAATGGAAAACTAATCGAAAAACAAAAAAGAAGCGCCCAAATCCCCATTTCAATGTAGTTTGATGAGTGGTGGTAGCACAATAATAGCAGCGGCAGTCTAAGACTTATTGTTGAGTCCTAGTCCGCCGCTGTTTCTTTTGTGGGGTCTAGTTTAATTCAGATGACCATTAACTCTTTACTACTCATACTTCTAAAAGTATAATGAATCAAGAACGTATGTTCTTGAGTGGGGTGAAGTAATAATGAGTAGTAGTAATCGCGAGAATAAAAAGATAGCTAACGTAATGGCTAATGCCTTACTTAACCAGCAATTTATTAGTGTAAAGATTTATAATGAGGCTGGGGATGGGCAAATGACAGGTCTAATAACCAAAATTGATCAAGAGATAAGAAGAGTAAAGTTATCCCACGAAAATGGTACGGATTGGGTAGCATTTGACGATATCTTGAATGTAGAATTGGTGGAATAATACGTTTGTAAGGTCAGTGCTAAAGGAAGGCATGCTGGGAAATCAGCATGTCTTTTTTCCTTTGGTTCGGTCTCAAGACGGAGTGGATTTCATACCCGGGCTTGAATGAATAACAGTGTCGTCATTATATAATGAAAACACAAGTATTATTCAGCCGGAGACTGGGTTGTAGGGGAGGGAAATGGATATGGTAAGTGCAAAAACAAATACGAACTTTTTGGATTCGTTTGCCCATTCAACTGTAGTTTCGAAGGACGGAACCACAATTGGCTACCAAAGTATAGGTAAGGGTCCGAGTCTCATTTTAATTCACGGGGCGCTAAGTACTTCGAATGATTTTACCAAGTTTGCCCGAGAATTGTCGGATTCCTTTAGAGTCCATGTTATGGATCGACGTGGACGTGGAGGGAGTGGACCGCAAGGGATTGACTATTCCATCAAGAAGGAATGTGAAGATGTAAGAAGCTTACAAGAAGCAACGGGAGCAACCTATGTATTCGGTCATAGCTACGGTGGGCTTGTAACCTTGGAAGCTGCGCGAACAAGTACGTTTAAGAAAATGGCCGTCTATGAACCTGGCGTTTCAATGAAGTCGATACCAACGGATTGGGATTGGCTGCCTGAATATGAAAATGACATGAATAAGAAAGATTTTAGGGGGGCATTTGCCAGCTTTGTAAGGGGTTCAGGTCACACTCCCTTAAAACGGTTGCCGAAATGGTATGCAAAATTTATTTTACGTTTGGTGATACGCGGAAATCATTGGAATCAAATAGAAAATCTATTGCCAGAAAATTTAATTGAGCATAGAGAAGTGAAACGCTTGGAATCCACTTTCCCTAATTACCAAATGATTGATGCGAATGTCCTATTAATTGCTGGGGGGAAGAGTCCAGATTCTGTACATCAAATGATTCGCGTATTGGATGAAACAATTTCACGAACACAAACGTTGATCATACCAAATCTAGATCATCTCGCTCCTGACAATAAATACGCACCGGTCGAAGTGGCACAGCATGTAAAGCGGTATTTTCTAAGTTGAACTTTGGTGCCTAAATCGACCATATTATTGTATAATCAAATAAACGTTTTGAAAGTGAGCTGAAAGCTGATGATGTGGTCACCATTATTTGAAAATGATGTACCTGCAGTTATTCTCCCTTAACGGAAGAATAACTACATCTCCGTTAAGGACAGGAAATGTCTTGAAAAAACGGAGGGTACAAAATGAGAAAAACCTTATTAGGTTCTTTATATTTATCACTCGCTGCTAGTATTTGGGGCGGGATGTATGTGGTGGTAAAAGTTGTGGTAGACGTTGTACCACCACTTGAACTAGTTTGGCTTCGCTATGTTATTGCGATGTTTGCATTGCTAATTATTGGCGTTGTAACTAAACAATCATGGCGGATTAAAAAACGAGACTGGCTCTTAATTTTCATTATTGGGCTTGTTGGAAATACAATTTCTATTGTAACCCAAGAAGTGGGTACGATGCTCTCTAATGCACAAATGGGTGCCATTATTACTTCAACGACACCTGCATTTATGGTGCTGTTTGCGCGTATCATTTTAAAAGAAAAAATTACTTTTAAAAAGGCCGTTTCTATTGTTTTAGCAACAATCGGCGTGTGTATTATTGTTGGAAATGCCCATATCGATTTCTCTCATCAACTTGGTGGTGTATCACTGCTTATTGCAGCACTAACATGGTCACTTATGTCTGTTCTTATTAAACGTGTACCAGAGCAATATTCACCAATTGTCGTAACGAGCTATGCTACTCTTGTGGCAATCGCCTTACTAACGCCTTTTACAATAAGTCGGTTAGATGAGCTCGATTTTCAAGCCATGATGCATCCATCTATTTGGGGTGGTCTTTTATTCTTGGGAGTTATTTCGACTGCTTGTGGTTTCTTACTTTGGAATCGTGGACTGCAAATGCTTAACGCTTCAAGTGGTGGATTATTCTTCTTTTTCCAGCCTGTAGTCGGTACTTTTTTAGGGTGGCTATTACTAGGCGAACAAGTTGGCCTGTCTTTTGGGATAGGTACCCTATTCATCTTTATTGGTGTACTGTTGGTCATTCGAAAAGAATAAGTATCAGAAAAAAAGCTGATGGGTGTTATTGTGCCGATCAGCTTTTTTGAAAAATGAGAGCTAAGGCACAAGAAATACTAACAGGAATGTCGAAAGGGAGGAACCAACCTTGGTCAACGCCATCATAGAAGTGGACGGACTCGTCAAACGGTATGGGAAATTCACCGCGGTGAATGGCATACATTTCAAAGTGCGTGAAGGGGAAGTGTTTGGACTGCTCGGGCCAAATGGAGCGGGCAAAACGACAACGATGGAAATGATCGAAGGTCTGCGGCGACCGGATGAAGGGAGAGCACTTGTTGCAGGCTTCGATACGAAAAAAGATTTGAAAAAGGTCAAGGAAATCATTGGCGTCCAGCTCCAATCGACGTCACTGTTCGACCTGCTCCACGTTCACGAGATTATTCGCATGTACGCAAGCTTTTATCCAAGCTCAGTGCAGATCGAGCCGCTGCTCGACGATATGTTATTGCGCGAAAAAAAGAATGACCGCGTCAAAAACTTATCCGGCGGTCAGAAGCAGCGACTCGCCATTGCGTTGGCGCTCGTGAACGATCCAAAGGTGGTCTTTCTGGACGAGCCGACAACCGGACTCGATCCTCAAGCCCGGCGTACGTTGTGGGATATTGTACTCCGCCTGAAGGAGCGCGGTAAGACTGTGGTGATCTCAACGCACTACATGGAAGAGGCTCATGTGCTTTGTGACCGCATCTGCCTCATGGATAAGGGACAAATCGTTGCACTGGACACGCCGGAGCAGCTCGTCCGCAGCCTGCAGTCAGACAGCGCCATCGAGTTTCGCTTGCCGGAGCAGATTCGAGAAGATGAGGCGCGAAAGCAGGAAGTGCTGACGCTAATCCAATCATTGCCTGATGTGAAGCAAGTTGACCAGCGTAAAGACACGTTTGTGCTGTACACGGATCATTTACAAAATACGCTGACTGCATTTGTACAACAAACTGCTGAGCAGAACATCAAGGTTTCTGATCTGCAAACGCGCACGGCAACGCTCGAGGACGTGTTCATCCACATGACGGGAAGGAGCCTGAGGGAAGAATGAAAGCGTATCGTCAATTGACCTTAGCCCAGCTACGACTATTTGGGCGAAATCGGCAAGTATTATTTTGGACGCTCGTTTTTCCAATCTTTTTCATGGTGATGCTGGGTTCATTCTTAGGAAAAGGGGACAGCACATCGCTCTCCGTCACCGTTATCGACCAAGACCAGACGACTGCGTCGAAGGCGCTTTTATCCTCTATGAAGCAGTTATCCATAATAAAATTAACGGAAAGCACAGATCTCGACACGGCGATGAAAGATCTTAAGCATGGCGATCGGCAGCTTGTCGTCGCTGTTCCAAAAGGGTATGAAGCTGCTGTGAGCGCTAAATCCGCTTCTATGCAGGGTTCCAAACTCACCGTCTACTACGACGAGACGAGCCAAACAACCAATCAGATCGGGCTCCCCATCATGTCTCAGATCGCCGATGGGATTAGCAAGCAGATCGTGGGTTACACCCCTGTCATCACGATTCAATCAGAGGCGGTCCAATCTCTTAACCTGAAGTATATCGACTTCCTCGTCCCAGGCATCGTTGCTATGATGATTATGAGTAACAATCTGAACGGCGTCGCTGGCCAAATCGCATCTTGGCGCGAGCGGGGTATCCTTCGGCGTCTTCAGAGTACGCCGCTCCAACCTCGGAGCTTCATTGCCGCACAAATCACGGCCCGACTGGTGTTGAACGGCGCACAGGCGATCATCGTGCTGCTAATCGGGAGCCTGATTTTCGGAACGCAGGTGAACGGTTCGTGGATACTTCTGCTAATGTTCGTGGTACTCGGGACACTGACGTTCATGTCGATCGGCTTTATCATCGCCGCGCTCGCCAAAACGCCGGAAAGCGCTGGCCCAATTGCTGGCTTCGTCTCTTTCCCACTTCTTTTTCTAGGTGGCGTCTTCTTTCCGATCAAAAATATGCCTGACTGGCTGCAGCCCGTAGTCAAGTTGCTGCCGATCTCGCATCTGTCCACAGCACTACGCCAAATTATGAACGTCGGGGCCTCGTTTACCGATATGTGGCCTGAAGCCGCGCTGCTTGGCGGCTGGATGCTTGTAGCCTTCATTATTGCCAGCCTAACATTCAAGTGGGAGTAACGGAAAATAAAAGGCAGCCGGCCAGATTGGATCGGCTGCCTTTTTCTAGTCCATAAATTTTTCATTGACTTCAATATAGGTTAAAAGTTATTATAATTGTGTTGTTACTTAAACGTTTAGGTACTTAAACGATTCAGTGAAATTATAGGGGGAATATGAATGTCCAAACGTTTGTTGATTACCTTAGTTATCGTTGTTCTTTTCAGCTTTTCATTTCTCGCTGGATGTACGAAGAAAGACAATTTGTCGACCCAGCCAGAGCAAGGTCATGTAGAACAAGGCAGCAATAAGCAAGGAGGAGCGAAACCAGAAGCTGGAGCTGAGCTGCTCGTTTGGGAGTCAAAAGGTCCTGAGTTGGATTATTTGAAAGCGATCTCAGCAAGTTTTGAAAAAGAATATGGCGTTAAAGTGAAGGTGGAAGTCGTTCCTGCGATAGACTCTGTGAAGAAACTTACGACAGATGGTCCTGCTGGAATTGGGGCTGATGTGTTCTCTGCACCTCACGATCAATTAGGTAATGCCGTTACGGCAGGACTTGTTCTACAGAATGATATGTTTAACGAAAGCATGCGAAATGAATTTATGTCTTCGGCCATTGACGGGGTTAGCTACAAGGGAGTGTTATACGGGTTCCCGACGGCCATTGACACTTATGCTCTTTTTTACAATAAAAAATTGTTGGAAAAAGCTCCGAAAACTTACGAAGAAATCATGAAGTTTGCAGAAACCTATAACGATCCGAAAAACAAAAAGTACGCCTTTATGTGGGATGTACGCCAGCTGTATCAATCCTATTCGTTCCTTGCGGGTTACGGCGGCTATGTATTTGGCAAGAATGGTACGGATGCAACTGATATTGGTCTTAATAGTACCAAAGCGATCGAAGGGGCGAAGTTCTTTCAATCCTTAAAGAAAATACTTCCGTTAAACATTAATGACATTAACGATAATATCATTACTGGCTTATTCCAAGAAGGGAAAACAGCCGCTGTCATCAACGGACCCTGGTTAATGGCAGGTTTGTCTAAAGTGAACTTCGAGTATGGCGTTGCTCCGCTGCCTCTTTTGCCAAATGGCGAACATCCACAAAGCTTTTCAGGCATTAGAGCTCTGTATGTAAATTCGTATACCAAGTACCCGGTTGCCGCGAAAATGTTTGCTAGTTATGCAACAAGCAAGGAGAATTTAATCAATCGGTTTAAAATGACGACGCAACTGCCACCTAGGAAAGATCTTATGAATGATCCGAACATTAAGAATGACGCTAATGCCTCGGCCTTCCTTGAACAAGCGAATTATTCGACGCCAATGCCGTCTATTCCGGAGATGGGGAATGTTTGGGTGCCCGCAGGCGCTGCACTTGCTTCTATTTGGAACGACAATGGGGATCCGGCCACAGTCCTGAATAACGCGGTAGAACAAATCAAGACAGCAATGAAGACTAAGAAATAAGGCGGTCTTACGTATGGATTTGAAACAAAGCGCTTTTCGACATCGAACGATAGCCGCTATTTGCTCCACTGTTTTTATTGGTCTAGGCCAACTTTATAACAAACAATATCTAAAAGGCTTTATCTTCATCATTCTGGCTCAATTGTTTTTCTGGAACTATTATCCCATTGCTTATAAAGGGATTATGGGCTTCATCACGTTAGGTGATGTGCCTACCCAAATCATCAATGGGAAAGTGGTTCATGGCGATCACTCCATTTTCATGTTAATAAACGGTCTAATTACACTAGTGGTTATACTTTTGTTCTTAGGCTTCTATATAACTAACATTTATGACGCCAAGAAAAACGGAGAACTGAGGGATGAAGGAGACAGTGTCCCTGGATTCATGGATTCCGTTAGAAAAGCGAAGTTTAGAAATTTCCCTTATTTATTATTAATACCAGCGGCATTTTTTGTGCTCTTTGTTACGATTATACCGCTCGTTTTTAATGTTTTGATTGCTTTTACGAACTATTCGGCTCCCGCCCATATTCCTGATCGATCCTTAGTGGATTGGGTGGGTGTTAGAACTTTTTATGATTTATTTGCCCAAAAAGCATGGAGATTCACGTTCTTTGGCATATCCGTTTGGAATATAATATGGGCTGTAGCCTCTACCTCAACTGTTTTTTTGAGCGGGTTAATACTGGCGTTGATGCTAAACCATCCTAAGATTAAATTCAAAAGATTTTGGAGAACCATCTTTATCTTGCCTTGGGCAGTCCCGCAATTCATCTCTATATTGGTTTTCAGGGTTTTATTGAATGGTTCGTTTGGTCCCATTAATGATGTCATTGGTAAACTTGGATTTTCTCCGGTACCTTGGCTGTCCGATCCGACGATGGCGAAAGTTACGATTATTCTCGTTAATTTATGGTTTTCGACGCCTTTCCTTATGGCGCTGATGTCCGGGGTTTTAACGACAATGCCGCGCGACCTTTACGAAGCAGCCGAAGTAGATGGCGCCTCAGGAAAGCAAAAGTTTGTTAAGATCACTCTTCCGCTTGTATTACTGGCTACCGCGCCCATATTAATTATGCAATTTGCCTTTAATTTCAATAACTTCAATTTGATTTATCTGCTTACGGATGGCAAACCAGATAGTCCTAACTATTATTACGCGGGAAGCACGGATATTCTCATCTCATGGATCTTTAAGATGACGCTTAATCAAAGTCAATTCAATATGGCTTCCGCAGTGTCTATCATTATGTTTATCTTTATTGCGATGTTTTCCTTATGGAATTATAAGCGGATGAAGTCAGTCTAGGAAGAGGATCTGGTCTAAATGTCTAAATTAAAATCCAACTTGATTGTAACCGGGATTTACATGGTTTTTGCCGTTTTGCTTATTGCAGTGATCTATCCGATCATTTGGGTTATCGGGACGTCGCTTAATCCGGGGAATGCTCTACTGGTCAGTAAGATGATTCCTGATGAGCCAACGATCGCACACTACATTGATCTTATAAGGAACACAGATTTTGTGCTGTGGTATAAAAATACAATAAAGATCGCCATTTCGAATGCGATAGTGTCGACAACACTTGTTGCAGCGACGTCTTACGCATTCTCGAGATTTCGTTTCAAGGGCAGAAAACAAGGATTAATGACATTGTTGATTCTTCAAATGTTTCCTGGCTTCTTATCCGTCATGGCGATTTTTGTTTTGTTGTTGCAGACCAAATTGCTGGATACCCATCTGGGCTTAATCCTTATCTATGCAGGAGGCTCCATCTCGATGGGGACTTGGGTTATGAAGGGGCATTTCGATACTATCCCCAAAAGTCTTGAAGAAGCCGCTTTTATCGATGGAGCAAATAATACGGATGTGTTTTTTAAGATTATATTTCCTTTATCGCTGCCGGCGATTACCTTTGTTGCACTAAACAGTTTCATAACGCCATTCATGGATTTTATTTTGCCGCAAATCGTTTTGAGATCATCGGAAAAAATGACTTTAGCGCAAGGATTATATAATATGGTGGCCAACGAAACGAATTCCAGCTTTACGCTGTTTGCGGCAGGCGCTGTGCTTGTGGCATTGCCAATCACTGTTCTGTACATGTATTTCCAAAAATATTTAATTAACGGAATTACGACAGGTGCAGATAAAGGATGATGGAGGAACGCAGATCATGATATTTGAAGCGATTTACCATAGAGCTGCTGATTCTTATTGCTACGCCTATGATGACAACTTGATCCATATCAGGTTGCGGACAAAGAAAGACGATCTTCAAATGGTGAAAGCCATCCACGGAGATAAGTATGATTGGGAACACACCGTAAGAGAAAAGCCTCTATATAAAATGGCCAGCGATGAGCTTTTCGATTATTGGCAAGCGGAAATCACCCCTGAGCACTTTAGGTTACGATATGCGTTTGAATTGGTTTCGGGCGAGCAAACGTATTGGTATACGGAGAGTGGCTTTTGCAAGGAGAAACCGAAGGACCCGCTGAAATTTTTCGATTATCCGTTTCTGTGGTCAAGTGAAGTTTTCAAGCCGCCGGGGTGGGTAAAAGAGGCCATCTTTTATCAGATTTTTCCTGAACGATTTGCGAACGGTGATCCGAGCAATGATCCTGCTGATGTTCGTCCTTGGGAGGATTCCAATCCGGGTCCACATGACTTCTATGGGGGAGATTTACAGGGCGTATTAGACCGCATCGACTATATTAGCTCGCTTGGCGTTAATGCCATTTATTTTACGCCTATCTTTGAAGCGAAGACCAATCATAAATACGATACTACTGATTATTTAAAAGTGGATCCCCATTTCGGTGATATCGAATTATTGAAAAAGTTGGTTAGTGCTTTTCATGACCGTGGCATCCGCGTAATCCTTGATGCGGTGTTTAATCACAGCGGCTTTTGGTTTGCTCCTTTTCAGGATGTGATCGAAAAAGGGCCTGGCTCGGCATATTGGGATTGGTTCCACATCAAAGAATATCCGCTTAAATATGAACCCAAGCCTTCCTATCATTGTTTTGCTTTCGAGTCCCATATGCCGAAGTTAAATACTTCGAATCCGGAAGCAAGGAAATACCTGCTTGACGTTGCATGTTACTGGGTACAAGAGTGCGACATTGATGGGTGGAGATTGGATGTTGCCAATGAAGTCGACCATGACTTCTGGAGAGAATTTCGCAAGGAATTAAAAGCGATCAAACCTGATTTCTATATCTTGGGTGAGATTTGGCACGATGCCATGCCATGGCTGCAAGGAGATCAGTTCGATGCGGTCATGAACTACCCGGCTACGGAAGCCATCATTGACTTTTTTGCAAAAGAAACTATCGATGCGGAGCAGTTTTCTCATCAGATCAATCGACTGTTACCCCAATATCCACAGCAGGTAAACGAAGCAGCATTTAACATTCTGGGAAGTCACGATACGCCTAGATTGCTTACTGTTGCACGTGACGAAAAAAGGCTTATGCTCGCCGCTCTGTTTCAGTTTATTTTCCTCGGTGTGCCATGCATTTATTACGGGGATGAAGTGGGGATGAGAGGAGGCCAGGACCCCGATTGCAGAAGACCGATGCTTTGGGACGTGGAAGAACAGAATCAAGAACTTCTGGATTTTTATCGGAATTTAATTTCATTGAGAAAAAAACATCTTGCCCTACAAGATGGCTCATTTCGAATTATTTATGCGCAAAATCGTCAACTTGTCGTACAAAGACAGCATGCCAGCGAACAACTTACCATTTGCTTTAATCATAGCGAGCAGTCGGCCACGTTGGACTTCGCATTTCAAACGGAATCATCACCTAACATTCTCATGGGTAACGGGACATACCAAATGGCTGAAAAGCAGATTTCTGTTAGCTTACCTCCATTCGGTTGGCTCGTTGCAGATGCATCGCTGTAAGTAATTGACAAAGTAAAAGCGATGTGATTAAATCAACCTAAACGTTTAAGTAAGGTGGGTTTCTCATGAAAAAAACAACAATAAAAGATATAGCTGGGGCGGCTGGCGTATCCATTGCCACAGTGTCTTACATTTTAAATGATGTCAAAACGCAGTCCATTTCCGATGAAACGCGTGTTAAAGTGCTGAAAATCGCACAACAGCTTAAGTATGTGACAAACCGGACGGCTCAGTCGTTAAAAATTAAGAAAACAGGACTGATTGGCATCCTGCTGTTTAAAGACAAGGATCAGAACGCATGGTCAGATTTGAAATATGTTAGAACCATATACAAGATCGAGCAACTATGCAGCAAGTTGGGCTACCACGTTCTCTTTATGCAAATCGACAGTACGGCACCTTCCTCTAAGATCATCATGGAAAGAAATTTGGACGGCGTTTTCATCATCAATGTCGATAAAGAAAAGTTCTCGACGATATCCAATTATTTCGGCTTCGGTATCCCGATATTCGTCATTGACAGTTATATTGAAGACAATTTATTTCATAAAATTATGCCGAACTTTGAGCAAAGCTTTCGCGTGTTGAATGAATTGTTCGCGGAATCCCCGCAGTTTCTCATTATGGATGCTTACAACAATGAAGAACTGGTGGAACTCATTAAGGAGAAATCCAACTTGGATGAAGATCGGATCTATGTTTACGAGAACACCCAGAGTATGAACACTTTCTTATCCAAATTTGCCGATCGTCCTGGGATTGTCATCAACGAGTTTTTGGCTAATGAAGTATACAAAACCCATAAGAAGACAATGGCGATTTGCACGTGCCATTACTCGGAAATTCTCTCTGAAGAGATGATGAAAATCCAGTTTGAATTAAATGACTACGAAGAGATCGTGCACAGTTTGGATCGATACATGAATGAGCAGGATTACGTAAACCCTGATAAGTTTTTCTTATTGACAACCAAATTGTGACTTTTTTACAAGGAGAAATGCTTTGTGAATTCATCAAGGCTCATCGAGCTCAAAGATTTTTATTCCAAGACCCTTAATAATTACAGACATATATTTGTTTATTTGCCTCTTAGTTACGATACAGATCTACAGAAGCGATATCCCGTCCTATATATGCATGATGGTCAACACGTATTTTTTGAAGATCAGAAGGGTGAATCGTGGGAGGTTCATACTACGGTAGACAGCCTGATTACGCAAGGAAAGATGCGAGAAATCATTGTTGTCGCGATTTCCCATGTTGAAGACGCCAGGATTGCGGAGTATATGCACGCGTCTCCTGACGGATACAATGTTTTTGATGTAACCAATCAAGGCGAACTTTACGAGGCCTTTCTCATTCGGGAAGTTAAACCTTTTATCGATAAGGCACTCCGAACTTTAACGGGAAAAGAACATACGGCTCTCATGGGGTCGTCTGCTGGCGGGCTTGTGTCCTATAATATTGGATTCCGTCAATCGGACACATTTGGAATGATAGGAGCCCTTTGTCCTTTCTTTGTCAGCACAGACCCGGGCACGATGGAAGAAAGATGGTTAAGCCACGTCTACACGGAAAAGAAGGACTTGAAAATTTGGATGGACGTTGGAGATTCTGAGGGTTTTACGGTCATGGAAAAGCATGTACGGTATGTCACGGATACGCTTCGAACAGCTGGGTATGAATTTGGGGACGATCTGATGTACTACCTTGCCGTCGATTCCGGTCACTCTCAAAAGGATTGGGCTGCAAGGGTTCACGCGCCGCTCATTTATTTTTTTGGGGAAATAGGCCAGCCTGTTCGAGTTGATCTACATGGCCCTGGGATTGTTGGCCTGAAGGGGCCTAAGGTAACATTGAATCCGGTGGTACACTTCGATAGCGGTTTTATAATGACGGATTTAAACGCTCAATATGAAGCGGCTGATCCCGATTTATTGGAGGTTACAACGGACGGTAAACTAGTCCCTAAAAAAGAAGGGAAAACGACGGTCCTATATTTGAATGGCAACTTAACGGCCGCGCTGAATGTTACCGTTGTTCCCTATATTTCCGAAACGGCTACGGTTAAAGTCTTAGTTAAAGTGCCGGAATTCACGCCAAAAACAGATAAGCTATATGCAGGCTTAGAACTGCCGATGATTCGCGAAGGACTGTATGGCGGAACCTTTGAAGTGCCTAGGGACATGTCCTTTGAATTTCGTATTTCTCGCGGCCTAGGTCAGCATGAAGTAGACCGACAAGGTCGAGAGCTTCCTTATCGCCTATTTACGACGGATGATGGATTAGTCCTGAATTACGAAGTGGAGAATTGGATTGATATAGCAGCTGTGGCTGATAGAGGTGAGCAGGATGGACAGCAAATCAAGTATATTGCGGATTGAAAATTTTCACTCCACACATTTGGACAACAAAAGAGATATCTTTGTGTATCTTCCCCCCAGTTATCGATACGAAAAGGATAAGTATTATCCAGTATTGTATATGCATGATGGGCAAAATATTTTCCATCCTGCATTTAACGGCTATTCATGGCATGTCAATGAAACCGTAGATAGATTGATTCAAAACCATACGATGGAAGAGATCATTGTTGTGGGCATTCCGAACATGGGAGCAGAGAGGTCCGATGAATTTACTCACGAAATGGAAGGGATCCTCCATCAATCCGATAAAGTTCAAATTAAGCCCAAAGGCCATTTATATGAAGCGTTTATTATTGATGAGCTAAAGCCTTATGTTGATTCCGTGTTTCGAACTCTATCGGATCCTGATCATACGGCTTTAATGGGGTCATCCAGAGGAGGGCAAGTCACTTATCATATCGGATTTCGCCGACCGGATATTTTTGGGAAGCTCGCCATCATTTCACCTTATTTTTACTGTGTGGACCCACTGACCTTAGAAGAAACGCCTGTTTATCATGCTTTCAGTAAGAAGCAGTCGATCTCCAAAATCTGGATCGATTTGGGAGGCTGTGAAGGCACCTTGGTGATGGAAAAGCATGTCCGTGAAGTTGCTGAGAAACTATTGGATTTGGGATATGAAGCAGACAACGAACTCATCTATTTCAATGATCCAGGAGCGGAGCATACGGAGAAAGACTGGGCACTCAGACTATCTTCTCCTCTCATTCACTTTTTTGGGAAAAAGGGTAAGGAATGTTCATTGTCTTTACACGGCAGCGAAGAGGTTGGTCTTACTGGCCCTCAATGCCGACTAAATCCGATTCTTGTGTTTGAAAGTGGCTTTCAGATGTCCCTGCTAAGAACGACTTATGAAGTAGAAGATCATCGCATACTGGATGTTCTGAATGATGGAACCATGATTCCGATTAAAGAAGGGGAAACATCGGTAACGGTCAAATATCAGGACTTGGAAGCTACAAAATCAATTCGTGTGGTCAATGCTCAAAAAGAACGCGTGACCTTGGAAATGGTCGTTCATGTCCCGGCGAATACGCCTGAGGATATAAAGATATATGCGTGGTTTCCCTTAATGAATAATCGGGGAAATGACACCTATTCCAATCAACTTCAAGTACCTCTTCATGCCGAATTTGCCTACCAAATCAGCAGGGAAGATGGATCCGTCGAGGTTGATCATACAGGGAAACCTATCCAGCGCAAATATAAAGCCTTATCGGATTCGAAAATAGAAATTAAAGTTGAACATTGGTCTTAGACAATGAACTCCTTAGCTTTGTAAGTACAAGGCTAGGGAGTTTGTTGTTTAGATGAGTGGACTTTTTGATACTCAAGCTTTTATTAACGATAATCTTATTGAATAATAATCCAATTAAACGTATTATTATACATAGTATTTTTCACATGATGTTATAAATCGATTGAGGGTGAATTGGAATGATTTTGTCTTGTGAATCAAATTTTCTAGAAGATTATCTAGTAGAAACAGAGGAAGTTGATTATAGTCACCTTTCTATCAAAGAAAAAGCAAAAGAATTATATGCCGAATCGTATAACGAAGATGATTTTGTGAAAAGAGCTTTTGAATTTGTTCGAGATGAAATATCTCATTCTTGGGATATTCAAAGTTCTCGAGTTACATGTAAAGCCTCGGAAGCACTATTCTTTAAGGAAGGTATTTGTTACGCTAAGTCTAATCTGTTATGCGCTATATTAAGAAGCAAAGGAATTCCAACTGGTTTTTGTTATCAACGACTTACAATAGGCGACACACCAGATACAGGGTACTGCATCCATGCTTTAAGTGCAGTTTACCTAAAATCCATAGGAAGGTGGGTTCGCCTAGATGCACGTGGAAATAAAGTTAATGTTCATGCGGAATTCTCCATAGAAGAAGAAAAGCTGGCTTTTTTGGTACGGGAAGAATACAACGAAGTGGATCATCAAGAAATATATAAACGTCCAAACTCAAAAACAATTAATGCGTTAAAGCAAAATACAGATTGTATAAAGATGTATCTTCATGGTTTACCGTCTAATTTATAATCATTTAGCGAAAAAAACGTATCCATGTATATTTTACTTTTTCTTGGGCATAATATTGAATATTGCGTTAAAAACGGAAAAGAAAGAAAACCTGTTTACCGGATAATGTTCGAATTAAAAAATGTATCCATATTGGAATTAAAATTGAATGAAGTATTGCCTGCAATATGGTTAATTTCTCTTTTCAGGTAAGACGCAAGATTGAAGAAGCTGAGATCGATGATCCAGCTTCTTTTTTATTTACTGAATTAACGGACAAAAAGCGCCTTAGAAACAAGGCGCTTTTTGTAAATATATGAATATAAAGATGTTATTTATACAGGATATCTCCACGCAAGGACTCTACCTTATTTAATGCCTTACTAATATCATCTTCACTCACGCCAAAATGTAATAGAGCAGAACGAAGATGTTTAACAATAGCATCGAAGTGAGCGGGTTGTAAATCCATTCCTTCGTGTACCTTTGACATAGCCCCGCCAGAGTACTGATTAGGTCCACCTAACGCAAAGCTAATAAATTTCGTTTGATGTTTTCGCTGCTTCTCCATATCCGTATGTTTAAAAAAGTGGTTAACAGTATCATCTGCCAAAACTAAGTCATAGAAGTAGTTTA
Source organism: Paenibacillus germinis (assembly GCF_013141785.1). NCBI lineage: Bacteria > Bacillati > Bacillota > Bacilli > Caryophanales > Paenibacillaceae > Paenibacillus > Paenibacillus germinis. The sequence goes on along the minus strand of NZ_WHOC01000068.1, from coordinate 66,018 downwards.
CCACTTTAGCGATGGTCTCTTCGCCACCAAACTTCTCGTATAATGTGCTCATGTGCATCTCCTCGAAATTAGTCTTATTTGATTATAACCATAAATTAGCATATTGATTCAGATCTTGATCGAGAGGATAGTAATATCAGTTAACAAACTTAAAAAGGTTCTTTGCAATCTATCGCCCTATTTTATTTTTTTACGTTTCAGCACGAAATTTGGTCCCATCATCACGGAAGTAATATGCGATTTCATCTGTTCTCGTGCTCAATCTTACGGATTTATTCGTAAACTTTTCGATGATTCCGCGATCTACTTCGCGGTAAACACCGTGAGCATCCGTCTGCCACACAGAAACCGGAGTTTGTGATAATGCTGCGGCAAATAGTTCTGCATCGGATTCCAGCATCTTAGGCACTAGCGTCGACCTCACCTTCGGATAGGTCAATTGCGACCAGCTTTATATAAAATATTACTTGAGTATATGTAATAGCATATCATGTAATAACGGCGGTTATGTTAAAATAACAACATAGACTAGGCTCATGAAAGTTTTGTTTGGAGTTGAAAATTAATGTACTTGAGAAGCCTTGAGATTCTGAGGAATGATCATACCGATCCGAAAACCTATCCATTTTCTATACCTGCTGTGAAATCTTTAAAGTCACTTTCTTTTCGAACGAATGTCACCTTTCTTGTTGGGGAGAATGGTTCGGGTAAATCGACGCTCCTTGAAGCTATTGCTTATCAAAGCGGGTTTAATACGGCTGGAGGAGGGAAGAACAACTATTATGATGTGGAGGCTTCGCATTCCATTCTGGGGGATCATATTCGTCTTTCATGGATGCCTAAAATCACGAATGGCTTTTTCCTAAGAGCAGAGACTTTTTATCACTTTGCCTCCCATTTGGATACTTTGCCCGAAAGCCTGCAGTATTACGGTGGTCGTTCTTTACATGAGCAATCGCATGGTGAAGCGTTTCTTTCTCTTTTTAAACATCGTTTTGGAAAAAAGGCGATTTACCTTCTCGACGAGCCTGAGGCGGCTTTATCACCTGCAAGGCAATTGGCATTAATGCGGGTTATCAAGGATTTAGAGAAAGAAGCTCAGTTCATCATTGCAACCCATTCTCCGATACTTCTCGGATTTCCAGATGCACAGATTATTAACTTTGATGTTCACCCCATAGAGGAAATTAAATATGAGAACACGCTGCATTACATCATCACAAGACGGTTTCTTGAAAATAGAAAGTCGGTCTTGCAGGAGCTATTTTCCGATTCCGATGATAACAATTAACGAAAAAATTAATTAACAGGAGCTGCTATGAAGCGGCTTCTTTTTTATTTCTCGTTTAAGTACGGGCATTCTAATACTAAAAAACGAAGTGGGAAGGAATAATAACCATAACAAATTGTGGAGGGACAAAGTGAAGCAAATGATTGTGGCTTTTTCCACGAACCAGTATAAGCATTCTTGCTAACCATCTTCCTAATCTGCCGCGTACCTTCACTCCAATAACGGGCATATTAAATATTAGGGAATTTAATTTGAGTTATTGGATAAAAATAATCAATAAAACAAGGGAGTATAACAATGAATTCAAACCATGTACCATTGACGTCATCGGAAATAGGAAACTTGTGGATGGCTTATCAAGAAAAAACAATGTTATTGAGGTTTTTAGAGTATTTCCTTGAGCATGTAGAAAATGAAGAAATTCAACAAATCTTAAAGTCAACGTACGATTCATCGGAACAAATTGTAGAATCGATTAAAAATATTTTCCAACAAGAAGGAGCAGTTATTCCTCTTGGCTTTACAGTGAATGACGTTAATAAAGGAGTTCCTAAGTTATTTGATTATCTGTATGAACCCATGTTTTTACATTTGATAAGCAAGATTGAAGCTAGTCTTTTTGCATTGTACTCAACAATGTCCTACCGTAAAGATATAAGACAACTATTTAAGCAATTAACAGCAAACGCACAAGAAATGTATGACCAATGTGCACAATTTCTTTTAGATAAAGGGGTACTTGTCCGCCCGCCTTTTATGACTATGCCCAAAGAAATTTCCTTTGTTAAGGATAAAAATTATTTATCAGGGTTTAATTTGCTAAGGGAAAAAAGATCATTAAATGCCATTGAAATTTCCCTTATCCATCATGCCATTGAGGCCAACCTTACAGGCATGCAATTAATGATTGGTTTCGCCCAAGTAGCTAATGATACGAAAGTAAAAGAATATTTTGTTGAAGGAATGAAATTGTCAAAGGAAGTTGAAACAACATTAGGTGAATATTTACGTCAGGATTACATAGAGCCGCCTGCTACTCATGCAGGGAAAGCGACGAATTCTACGGTTGCTCCATTTTCGGATAAGTTAATGATGTATATCACTAACTTGTTAGGATCATTTAGTATCGGGAGCAATGCACTTGGTGGAGCTTTTAGTTTGCGAAGTGATTTGCTGGTGACGATGGCTCGACTTACTCAGAAAATTTTACCCTTTGTAAAAGACGGTGGAGAAATAATGATCAAACACGGTTGGATGGAGGAACCACCACAAGTAGAAGATAGAAAAAAACTAACTAAAACATGATGGAAACAAACACATTTAGGCTGCCGCAATTTATTGGGCAGCTTATTTCTGCTAACGGACAATTTAAGCACAATAACATTTATTTGGGATTGATTGTTAATTACGCAATTTGAGGAGGCATAATGTCCTGAGTAGAGATTTAGATGTAGTGGCAGGGGTTTATCAATCGGTTATGTTTCTCATATAATATTCAATAATATCTTTCCGGCGAATAATTCCTATGAAAATATTTTCGTCATCTACAACCGGAACAAAATTTTGATCGGCTGCTAGCGCCAGCATATCCTCCATGTATGCATTAATTGAAACGGACTCATTATGAATATGCTTCTCGATTTCGCTCACTGGCACTTGATGGATATTATCAAAATGAATCCCAGGTGTATTCTTTAACGTCCATAATAGGTCACCTTCCGACAATGTACCTACATATTTCCCGTCACTATCCACAAGGGGAAGTGCCGTGTAATAGTGATTTTCTAATTCCTCTAAGGCTTCTCGCATGGAAGCTGACGATGTGATAAAGGCAACCTTGTCTTTGGGTAATAGAAAAGAGGCTATTTTCATCGTTATAAACTCCTTTTCTCTGAAATTTCAATTAATTATATGTTAATTAAAACATAAATGTCTTACAAAGGCATTGAAAGATGTTACCAATTAATCAGGAGACACCAGTTTCTTAATAAATGATTTCATCCAAAACTTGCGTTAGCCTAACCAGATCCTCCCTAATATCCCGGCAAGACCTACTGATCATACTCAACTCTCTCCAGCCTTCCTCTATCTCGACAATCATCAGGTCAATATCTCCATTAGTGATCTTTCTTTCATCCATATTGGTCAGCATGCGATGCTCCTTTAATCATGATAATTGTTTCAATATTATAAGTTTCGTTATGTTGTTCACGAATGAGGGTGTAGAAGAGAGTCGAATAATGAATGGGCATTATATGGAATTGCAAGTCAAGAAATATTAGAGTTCATGCCGGTGTACCATCGAGCTCCTATAGAGTTGACTTTGGCTGTTGAAACCCATATTGTGGAATCGGAAGCATAAAGAGATGGATGAAGCTGAATCAGAGACGCATCGCGAGGATTTGCAGCATCATGACGGTTCTTTTTTACATGATGGTTCTTTTTTATTTGAGAATATTGTTGATCGAGGGAAAATGAACGATTGTTCTACCTCACTTTTCAGTTGTACAGTTGGATCGCAGGAGAATTTTAGTTCTTCAGTTAAACTACAAATATTCGAATTTAACTTTAGGGGAGAGATAATATTGTCTAAGCATTGGCAAGCACGTTGGATAACGGATACACCGTTTAGATCGATGGAACCATTGGATCTATTTCATAAAGAAATGGATGCAGCTGAATCAGTGACGCATCGCGAGGATTTGCAGCATCATCATTGGCTTGTGAGGACCACAGATCATCTGGCGTCTATTGATCTTGAAAGCGTTCCCTTGTATATGAACATCACGGCAGACGATTATTACAAACTCTATTTAAATGGTCATTTTGTTGTTCAAGGCCCGGCTCAAAACGATGCTGGCCATTATTATTACAATCGGATGGATGTTAGTCCCTTTCTCCAAGAGGGGAACAATGTCATCGCTGTCCATGTATATTACCAAGGACTAGTTAATCGGGCATATAACAGCGGCGATTACAGGCAGGGGCTTATCGCAGAGCTGACAGCAGGCGACCGTGTTCTCGTAAAAACCGATGAGACTTGGCGAGCTAAACGAGCAAAAGAATACATAAAAGGGGATACATTTGGTTATTCCACTCAATTTGTAGAACATATCGATGCCCGAAAGTCGGAGAAAGGCTGGAAGGAGCTTTCCTTTGATGATTCCGCTTGGCTTCACGTCCACACGAACGATCAAGCGGACTATTCGCTCGTGGAGCAGCCGACACCGGTTTTGTCGGTTTATGAGAAGAAGCCGCATAGCGTAGAAAGAAAGGCTCCCGGTCATTACTTGATTGATTTTGGCGAGGAAATCACTGGCCAGTTTACAATGGATGCGGAAGGGGAAGCAGGAGCGGAAATCGAAATCCGCTGCGGGGAAGAACTGGAAGAGGATGGACAAGCGGTCAGATTTAACATGCGCTGCAACTGTACTTATCAAGATCGTTGGACGCTATCCGGGGATAACGATAAATTGGACCTTTACGATTACAAAGGCTTTCGATACGTGGAAGTGTTCGGTCCTGAACAAGCGATTCGTCCGGATTCGTTTCAAGCGATCGTCAGACACTATCCTCTGGATGAAGAAAGCTGCCGCTTTCAAAGCTCGGATGAACGGATGAACCGTATTTTTCAAATCTGTAAAAACGGTGTCAAATATGGTTCGCAAGAAAACTTTGTTGACTGTCCGACCCGGGAAAAAGGACAATATTTGGGCGATAATACGGTGATCGGGCATGCTCACATGCTCCTCAGCGGCGATCTACGATTGTATAAGAAGGCAATTGAGCAATTTGCTCTTAGTTCCTCTACGTGCCCTGGTCTCATGTCAGTAGTTCCAGGGAGCTTTATGCAGGAGATTGCTGACTTTTCACTTCAGTGGCCGCTGCAGCTGCTGGAATATTATCGATACAGCGGGGATCTTACCTTTTTGCGGGACATGTATCCTTATGCGGAGGAACTGCTTCGTCATTTTCAAGCCTACGATCGAGGCGACGGATTGTTACACGAAATCACCGATAAGTGGAATTTAGTTGATTGGCCTAAGGAACTGCGCGATGAATACGATTTTGAACTTACGAAGCCAGTAGGTCCTGGCTGCCATAACGTGGTTAATGCGTTTTATCTTGGCTGCATCCAAGCAGTGAATGAGATACGTGATTTGCTTGGCATTTCTTACGAGGATGATCTTCCACGGTTAAAAAAACGCTTTATCGAAGTTTTTTATGATCCTACCCACCGTTTATTTACAGATGCGGAAGGAAGCAGACATCATGCGCTGCATGCCATTGTGCTGCCATTGCTGTTTGATCTAGCTCCGGAGGAATCCGTTACATCCATTGTAGATCAAATTCGCGAGAAAAGATTTTCGTGCGGCGTGTACTTTTCCTATTTTGTCCTAAAAGCTTTGGCGAGAGTTGGAGAGCATGCGTTGATTTACGAGCTTATGAGCTCCGAAGATGAACATTCTTGGGGAAATATGCTGAAAGAAGGGGCTACGACTTGTTTTGAGGCCTGGGGGAAAGACCAAAAGTGGAATACCAGTCTTTGTCACCCTTGGGCAAGCGCTCCTGTACCCTTGCTGATCGAGGAAATCATCGGACTGAAACCATCCAAACCAGGGTGGAAGGAGATTTCATTTTCACCAAAAATTCCGGCACAATGGGAGCATTTTACGCTAGAAGTCCGCGTCCCTTCTGGCATGATTCGGCTTGCATACAACCATGGACAGTGGGATGAGGATTTCCCGCAACAAGTACGGGTGATCAGACACTGACCATAAAAAGTATTTGAAAAAAGGAGAGTAAACGATGATAAAGAATATCTCGCTGAACAAGACATGGTTTCGTCGTCTCCTGTTTTCCTATGTAACGATTTTCCTTTTTATTGTGCCTCTCCTCATGTTTATCCTGTTGATGGCATTCAGTGAGTTGTCACGAAAAACCGCAGTCGAATCGAATACAATTTTCACCAAGCAAGTGCTCCAATCCGTAGACAATCAGATGAAGCTGATCGATAACACGATTACGAATGAGATCGCCAGCGATGATACGCTATTGGGTTTTTTTAATCCTGCCTTGCGCAGCGATCGATATTATTCGGGCTATATGTCGTCTGTAAAAGTGAAAAGTCTCATGGCAACGATGCCTCTCATCGATTCGATCTATTTATACAGGCTGTCGGACGATACGGTGCAGACGCCATACTCCGTTTCTAAGCTAGCTGCATTTAACGATAAACAATTGATTGTGGAAGCATTGAAGCAATCCGGGTTAAATCATCTATGGACAGATGTGCGGCAAGGTTACACGGAGCAAGGCGAACCCACCGAATTCGTATCGTTAGTGCGATATGTCCCATTGAATTCCGGTAATGACGGTCTAATCGTTGTCAATGTGCAGCTTCAAGCGATTGCCCATTTTGTTCAAACACTGACGCCGGAAAATTCCAATCATCTCAGCCTTTATGACCGCAAGGGTACGCCTATTTATGGTGGTAGTCATGGGAACGATTCCCTAATGACGGAGATGCACTCCGATTATTCCGAATGGGCCATTTCCAGCAGTGTGGCGAATGGTAATTTGTTTCGTCTTGTCTCCGCGATATCTAAATATTGGATATTCGTTTGTGCGATTTTCTTTAGTATTGGTGTTTTATGGATTGTTGTGGTTACCCGACGGAACTATAAGCCTGTAGAAACGATCATACAGCGTATCCAATTATTCTCCCAGCAAAAAAGCGCCGAGCTGTTTCGTAAAGGCAATCAAGATGAATTTAAGTTCATTGATACTGCCTTGGTGAATTTGATGGAGCAGTCAAATGCCTATCAGAAGCAGCACGAGGAAGATTTGATTTTTAAGCGAAAGCATTTCTTTTTCGAATGGATTGAAGGGAATCGTCCCTTGAAGTATGAAGAGTGGCAGCAGGAGATGGAGAGTCTCGGAATGCCTTGCGATTTTGACTCGTTATGTGTAAGTGTGCTCGAAATTAATAAATACAGTAAATTCGCTAGTCTTTATTCCGATCATGATCAAAATTTGCTTAAATTCGTTTTGTCCAACGTAGTAAAGGAAATCGCAAGTGGCCTAAATGTAACCATATGGACCGAGTGGACGTCCAAGGATCAATTGACTTTGCTGCACTTGGTCCAGAAAGTATCGCCTGAGAGTAAGCCCGAGCAGATGGCGAGTGATATTGCGAATGACCTGATGCAATGGGTGAAGACCAACCTTGATTTCAATATTACGATGGGCATAGGCTCAGGCGTCGATCGCATAGAGCTTGTACATTACGCCTACGTCGAAGCCTTGGAAGCACTTCAATACAAACCTTCACTAGGTGAGGATAGTGTGATCTGTTATTGGCAGATTAAGCCCGAGGGTAAGCAGCAGTCGCTCGATCTGCTCGAATATATTCGTGAGATTGCCTTTTCATTACGAACGGGAGAAGGCGATTGGCAGGGCAGCTTCGCACAACTTTTCGATGGCATTCGAGCCGGTCTGTATGCGCGTAAGGAATTGGACAACTTAATGAGCTACATGATATTTTTTCTTGATAAAGAGTTTACGGATCTACCGGCGGAAGTGCAAAAAATATGGTCAAACGGCGTGCAGGATAAACTGCAACAAGCGGTAGACGACTGGGACACCGTGGACGAACTACAGATTATGTTGAGAAGTGTTCTTACGGAAACAACAGAAGCAATAGCGACGTTGCGCGAGATGAGCAGCAATTATATGCTTATCCGCAAAATTAAATTGTATATGGAGGAACATTACCAAAATCCGGATCTATCATTGCTTCATTTAAGCGATGTGTTCCATGTGCATATGAAAAGCATTAGTCGTACGTTTAAAGAAGAAATTGGCGAGAATTTTATTGATTATTTGACGCGAATTCGTACGGAGCACGCGAAAGAGCTTTTGGTTCAAACCGAACATTCCATACAAGAGATTACGGTCAGAATCGGATATCTGCATCCGAACACGTTCATTCGATCATTTAAAAAGCTGGTTGGTCAAACCCCAGGAGACTTTCGGAAGACTGCTCAAGTGAAATCATAAAGATGAACTTTGTTGATTGGTGTTTTTTTGTTGATTAATAGGATTTGGATTGCCTTAGAATCGGATTCACTGGTGAAAAAGCCAGGGATGACGGTTCTTTTTTTATTTGCGAATATTGTTGATCAAGGGAAAATGAACGATTGTTCTACCTCACTTTTCAGTTGTACAGTTGGATTGCAGGCTACAACAAAGAAAGAGGGAACGATATGAAAGCAATAGACCGAAGGGGAGTCGACATGAAGAGATTAAGGGAGAATATTCCACTTCTCCTTATGTTCATACCCGTCATTTTATTTTACTTAATCTTCAAATACGCGCCAATGGCTGGACTGATCATTGCCTTTAAAGATTACAACTTTTTTGATGGGGTGTTTCACAGTCCTTGGGTTGGACTTGATAATTTTCAAAAGCTGTTCAATAACGAAAATTCGTTAAAAATTATCCGAAACACGCTTCTACTTAGCAGTCTAAATATATTCGTGGGGTTTCCATTCCCTATTCTATTAGCTATTCTTTTGAACGAAGTGAGAAAAATGTGGTTCAAGAAGATCGTTCAAACGCTTGTTTATTTACCTTACTTTTATTCATGGATTATTGTCGGTGGGATCGTCTTTAGTATTTTTGGAATCGAAGGAAGCTGGTTAAGTCATTGGATGACCCTTTTTAACATTGAACCATTTCCGTTCTTATACAATATCAAATCATGGATCACCATCTTTGTTGGTGCAGGAATATGGAAAGATATGGGTTTTAATGCCATCATCTATATGGCGGCAATGACGACAATCGACCCGTCGCTGTACGAATCAGCAAGTATGGATGGGGCTAATAAATGGAAACAGATTATTCATATTACAATTCCTGGAATTGCGCCGACCATCATTTTGCTCTTTATTCTTTCTATGGGACGCGTGATGGAAGTCGGATTTGACCCCATTTATGTCTTACAAAATGCTGCGGTGAACGACGTTTCGGATGTAATCAGCACGTATATTTATCGCGTTGGACTGCAAGGCGCGCAATTTAGCTTAACTACAGCAATGGGAATGTTTGAATCAGTCGTCGCTTTAATTCTACTGCTTTCTGTCAATTGGATTGCACGTCGCTTTCAGAAGGGTCTATTTTAGAAAGGAGGAATCGAGATGCGTGCATCCAATGGAGATAAAATTTTCTACATCACGAACTATATTATTCTAGCCTTAATTGCCTGCTCAAGCTTGTTTCCACTTCTGCATTTGATTGCGCTTTCCATTAGCAGTTCGTCTGCTATCGAAACCGGGAAAGTAAATCTATGGCCCATCGGCTTCACCTGGGATACGTTTAACGTTTTGATCGAGGGAACACCACTCATTCGATCATTCAGCAACAGTGCTCTGATCACGTTCGTAGGTGTTGCGTTATGTATGCTCACCACAATTATGGCCGCATATCCTTTATCGCGTCCCAACTTTTATGCACGACGTTTCTTTACGCTTTCGATGATCTTTACGATGATCTTTACAGGAGGCATTATCCCTACTTTTCTGGTTATTCAAAGTTTGGGACTAGTTAACTCCTATTGGGCTCTTTGGCTGCCTGGTTTAGTAAGTACGTATAACATGCTTCTACTACGTACGTATTTCGAGAACATCCCGTCAGAAATTGACGATGCGGCACGCATGGATGGCTGCAGCGAAGTACGTCTTCTACTTCAAGTTGTATTGCCCATTTCTATGCCTGTTCTCGCGACATTGACGCTTTTTTATGGTGTTGCGTACTGGAATATTTTTATGAGTATGCTGATTTACATCAACGATACGGATAAGCACAACTTAACCGTGCTCGTACAGCAAATGATTCAAAGCCAGAACATACTGCAGCAAACCATGATGGTGCAGCCTGACGACCAGGTTCATGTGGTAGAGGAAGGAATCAAAGCTGCAGGCGTGATCGTCATGATTACCCCGATGTTGGTGGTTTATCCATTTTTACAAAAATACTTTGTCAAAGGCGTTATGCTTGGTTCCGTGAAAGGCTAAGGGAAGCATGAGAGCGATAAGGAGGTGGTGTTACAAAGAGAAATATGGTTCCCAAAGATTCGATGAGGTAAGCTTAAGCAAACAAATAACGAATTCAAAAGGGGTTTATCAAACATGAAAAAATGGTTTGCGACATCACTAACGATGGCATTATCGACTTCAATGGTTCTAACGGCATGCAGTACGAAACCTACCGTACAACCGAGTTCCTCTGCTAATTCAACAACCCCAACAGCATCAACAACTCCAGCTAAGAAAGGAGATATCTCCGTATCGGTTTATGACCGTGGAAATATTCCTGCTGCAGAAGGAACATTAGAAGATAATCGTTGGACAAAATTTGTTAATGAAAACGGCCCTGCGAATGTCAAATATGTGCCAATTCCGCGCAACGATGCGGCACAAAAATTCAATGTGCTGTTTGCTTCGGGATCGGCGCCTGACATTATTAACGAGTTTGATCCGAATATACTTAACCCGCTCATCGATCAGAAGCAGCTTATGCCGCTAAATGACCTGATCGAGAAGAACAGCGTTGAATACAAGAAGGTGCTTCAGGATTATCCCGCATTGAAGAAAGTCGCGACCAGTCCCGACGGGAAGATGTACAAAGTTGGACGGGTACTGGAATCAGTTCCAAGTTATGCGGTCTTCGTTCGTGCAGATTGGTTGAAAAAATTAAATCTGGACGTTCCGAAAACGACCGAGGATTTGTATAAAGTAGCAAAAGCGTTTGCGGAGCAAGACCCTGACGGCAATGGAAAGAAGGACACATACGGAATGGCATTGAGTTTTCGTTCGGAGTTTGCGATCGATATGATGTTCGGGAACCCTGTTGAACTGTATGGTCTTGTAAACGATCAACCGAGCCGTGCATTTGAACATGCGAAATTGGCAACGGAGTTCAAAAAACGCTTGTTTGATGAGGGGCTAATCGATAAAGACTTCGTGAATGACAAAAATGGGGCAAAGGCCAAACAAGACTTTTTAAATGGCAAGATGGGTATTTACCCGACTTTTGTAGGAAATTGGTTCGAATCGACAGTAACGGATATACAAACCTTGAAAAAGGCTGTCCCAGAAGCTGATGTGATTCCTATCGCACTGCCAAAAAGTCCAGTAGGTGAATTTATTCCGGACGTACAAAGCCCAGTGCAAATGACAACTGCGATTAATGCAAAGACTAAAGACCCGGTTGCAGCGATCAAATACATCGACTTTATCAATCGTGTCTCGACGGGTACCAGCCTGCTTTTCGGATTGGAAGGCACGCATTATAAGAAGGATGCAAACGGATGTCCGCAAATCATCGATCCGAATAAAACGAAAGCAGAAGTTAGCTGGGCGGGCGACTACGCTCATTTCTATTCCCGTTTGCTGCTCGGGAAGTGTGCGTTCTTACAAAATCAATTCAATCCTGAGATTCCGGAACAAAAAGCCGCACTTGACATGTTCAAAAAAGCCGAGTCCTTATATCTCGATTCGACTAAAAAATACCGTTTCGTCACCTTGCAAGAGCTGATACCTTCTTTCCCCAAAGATATGCAAACGTCATTTAACACCGTCAAAAAGCAAATTACGGATACATGGTTGAAAGCAGTCTTAAGCGGGGATAAATATTCGGTTGATCAAGCCTTTAAGGACGTTCAGACTTCATGGGATAAAGCGGGCGGCAAACAAATGGACGACTTCATAATCGAGTGGTATAAAACCAATAAGGACAGCAGTTTCATGATGAAAGATTTATGGGAGACCGTTGCCAAACAAGCACAAATGAAGAAGTAAGCAACGCGCTTGTATTACACGATGGGGGCCGTTATACGAATTTGCGGTCCTCAGCTTTACTTTATCCATGCATGAATACGAGGAGGGGGATTATGAGGAAGTTTAAGAAATTTGTTTGTGTTTTGGGGCTATTATTTTTTATGGTAATTGGTGCACGCGCCGCTCATGCAGCGGTTATACAGCAGCTGCCGGTTTCGAATCCGGGATTTGAAACGCTGACTGTAACGAACGGAGTTTACAGTCCGAAAGATTGGAAGACGTGGTGGTGGAGCGGGCCGGTAAACAATCCATCGATTTCGGCAGCGAATTATACGGAGAATGAAAAAAGTGGCGGCCAGCGCTCCGTATTTATCAGCAGTGTCAGCACGGGATACGCGGGGTGGGTATCGAATCCCATAACGCTTCCTTCGAATATGATGTCGTTTCGAATTTCTGCCAAACTGAAGACATCGGAGGATTATTCGGGAAACAAACCGCGTTTATGGGTTTCCTTCCAGAACAACGGGACTTTTTTAGGGTCCTACACGACGGATCAGACAGAGGGGGCGTCACTTGCGGATTGGACGGAGGTGTCGTTTACCGTCGACCGAAGCCAATTTCCGGCTGGCACCAATACGCTTGTGCTGAACCTGTCGACAACCAGCATAAATACGGCGACACCAGCAAGCGGCAAACTTTACTACGATGATGTGAGGGTGGAGGCGTCGGATGAACCGATTCCGGTTGTTCAGCAATTGCCTGTTTCGAATCCGGGCTTTGAGACATTGACCGTAACGAATGGCGTTAACAGTCCAAAAGATTGGAAAACGTGGTGGTGGAACGGATCAGCGAACAATCCGCCGGTTTCGGCGGCGAATTATACAGAGAATGATAAAAGTGGCGGTCTGCGCTCGGTGTATGTCAACAGTGTCAGCAGCGGATACGCCGGATGGGTGTCGAGTCCCATAACGCTTCCTTCGAATATGACATCGTTCCGAATAACAACCAAGCTGAAGGCGTCGCAAGATTATTCGGGCAATAAAGCGCGTTTGTGGGTCTCCTTCCAGAACAACGGAACGTTCTTAGGGTCCTACACGACGGATAAAACGGAGGGGTTGTCGCTTACGGATTGGACGGAGGTGTCGTTTACTGTGGATCGAAGCCAATTTCCAGCCGGCACCAACACGCTTGTACTGAATTTGACGACCACCAGCATAAATGCTGCGACACCGGCCAGCGGCAGACTTTACTTTGATGATGTGAAGGCGGAAGCGTCGAATCAATCGCTGGGACCCGTTGTTTTTACGTTGAAAGGAAGTAAATTTGCTAGCTGGTGGAATCTAGGGGACCCAGTAGTGTATCAATTGAACGCCGGAGCAGTAGCGAGTTCCGTTAATACCATTATTGGTAGCGTTTACAATTCTGATAACGAATTGATAGCACAAGTACCTGTATCGAGACAGACATTTCTCGATCAAGGCTGGAGCTGGACGCCTTCGGAGCCGGGGTACTACGAAATTGCTTTTGCGTATCAACAGAATGGTTCTACGGATTTAACGGATCTGCCCGTCAAATATACGTATTCACAGACGGATCTGACTACGTTTTCGCGTGAGAGATATTCATTGGTAGTAAGTAAGGGGCCAACGAAGCCAATATCGCAAAGATGGCCGACCATGGGCTTTAGCTATCAGCTTTCGGAAGGCGAGAATGCCATGAAACTAGCTGATTTAGTGGGATTTCGCTTTGCGCGGATTCATGCAGTGCCATGGGGATCGCAGTTCCGCGATACGAGCTGGGCGATTGAACCGTCACGCGGTGTTTATGATTGGTCGAGATTCGATGACCAAGTCAACAAGCTGACAAGTTACGGTTTCGATCTGACTGGAAATCTGTTATACACGCCGCAGTGGGCGTCGCCGCATCCGGAGCAAACGCAGGCGAATATTAGTGTACCGGCATATTCCGCTTATGCTCCTGTGGATATGAAGGACTGGGAAGATTTTGTTCGTGCCGTCGTTACCCGGTACGATACTCGGATTAAGACGTGGGAAGTATGGAATGAGCCCAATTTGCCGGGGTTGAGCGTGTTTTGGCTGGATTCGACGGAACGTTTCGTTGAGCTGTTGAAAACGGCGTATCAGACAATTAAAGAGGAGCAGCCGGATTCAGATGTATGGATTGGAGGACTTGCAGGACGCAACTATTTGTCATTTTATAAAGAGCTGCTCAGCTTGGGCGGAGCGTCCTATTTTGATAAGCTCTCGCTGCATGGTTACCTGCCAGATCCTCGCGAATTCCAGCGTATAGATCAGGCTTTTGGAATCGCATCCAAGCAGTGGGCTGATTCGGAGAGTCATGCGATTCTGGTCAATTCGAATTCAGTAACAGGCACAGTGCCTACGGAATCTGAGATCGCTAAGCGGATGATCGTTGACTTCCTGTCGCAGCTCAAATGGGGAACGCAAAAAATTGCCTTATTTCATATGTTGAATTTATCGGAGATGGAAACTTTATCTTATGCCAAGAGCACAGGAACTGTAACGCACGCATCGGGTTTATTCCGCTCTAAGCCGCGAGTGGAGCCGAGACTCGCAGCGTCAGTAGCCCATCATTTTCTCGATCTTGCTGGCCAATCGCTCGTTTATAAAGGGGAGTACGTTCTCCAGGACGGACAAAAAGCAGTTGTAATTGACAACGACGGAACCCGGCTCATAGGTTTGTGGACTGACGCATCCTCCGAAGCTCCGATCGATGCGCGTCTAGCGGCTGCTTTCACGGGAGAGACCCTCGTTACGGACTGGGAGGGCAAAACGCAAAGTGCCAATAACCTACTTAACATACATCCTGGCAAGGTATATTGGATAAGTAATGCGGATAGCGCAGCATTAGCGCTACTACCGATCTCAGAGCCGTTTTTGATCTCGGATTTCGACCGTAATACGAATAATATTATTGTCCCTGAGTCGAAGGGAACCAGTGGAGAACTGTTCAATCCTGCCACATTAGAAGTCGCTGACCATGCTGTTTGGACTACCGATAATTGGGCGTATAAAGCAGCTGCCCAGTCGACGAAACCAGCGGATTTTGACGCTTCGTTTGCGGCGGGGTATTCGGATAGCGGGCTAGACCTGATCGTTCGCGTGAAGGATGGGACATTTGTTCAGGATAATCCACTCGGAAGCTTCTGGAAAGGGGACAGCGTACAGTTCGCGATTGACACATTCGGACAGGGATTTACGGGAGATCAGGTGGAGTTCCAGGCAGCACTGACACCGCAAGGCCCAGTGCTTTATAAACAATCGGTGCCTTATGTTGGCGGCAATTTACCGACCAATTGGACACCGGGTAACAGCGTAGCACAGTACGCGTCCCTAAAGGTAGATCAAACGGTCCCCAATGAAACGACTTATTATATCCATGTGAATTCTTCTGAATTGTATCCATATGTACATGATCCGAAAAATCCACTGCGACTGTCTGTGCTGGTCAACGACAATAACGGAAGCGGTCGGCTTGGATGGCTTGAGTGGAGCAGCGGGATTGGCAGTGATAAAAATCCGGCGAAATATGGAAAAGTGTGGATGTTGAATGGGCTAGTTGTTGAAGCGGCTCAAACGAATATGACGGAGGGACAAACACAGACTCTGGGTGCCCACGGACTGACGGCAAGCGGGTTTGTAGATTTATCTGGCAAAGCTGCGTGGCATTCATCCGATCCATCAACCGTAACTGTGGATACTTATGGCGTAGTGAAGGCAATTGGGGAAGGCAGAGCGATCATTCAAGCATCGTACGGTCCCTTCGTCGGCAGCATAGA
Organism: Paenibacillus germinis; assembly: GCF_013141785.1. Classification (NCBI taxonomy): domain Bacteria; kingdom Bacillati; phylum Bacillota; class Bacilli; order Caryophanales; family Paenibacillaceae; genus Paenibacillus; species Paenibacillus germinis. Next base: position 50,063 of record NZ_WHOC01000068.1, on the reverse strand, counting down.
GATAACGGTAGATAATACGGCGCCAACTGCAACAGTGGCCTATAGCGGGCTAAACGCACAAGGTGTAATTGCCACAATCACACCGAGCGAATCGGTAACGATTACGAATAATGGGGGTTCAAGCAGCTACACATTCATCTTTAACGGCAGCTTTACTTTCGAATTCGTCGACGCAGCAGGAAATCACGGAACGGCAACGGCAACTGTGAACAATATTGCAGCAAAAAGTAAAGCTAAACCGGGTACAGTGATACTATCCGATGACAATGGGTATGATACCGGGCTTCTAGACGGTACATACAATGTGACGATGAACATGTGGTATGGAGAAAACGGTAGAATCTATAAGCTTTACGAGAATGATGTATTAATGGATACGCAAATTCTCACTGACAATTCACCATCAGCTCAATCCACCGTAACATCCATTACCTACAAGCAGAATGGGATTTATCGTTACTATGCAGAGCTTACTAATGCATTCGGCACAACAACGAGCGCTACGCACGTGGTAACGGTAACGAAAGCAGCGCCAGAAAAACCGGTTCTGTCGGGCGATAACTGGGATGGCGACGGCAACTTTAATGTCAGCATGAACATGTGGTGGGGTACGAATGGCGGGACGTACAATTTATATGAGAACGGTATTCTCATCTATACAGAAGTACTGATCAATCATACACCGAATGCCCAATCATCCGTAAAGACTATAGCGAATAGAGCCAAAGGCAACTATGAGTATCGAGCTGAGCTCGTTAACTATGCTGGAGCCACATCCAGCGATAAGATGATTGTAAAAGTAACTAAGTAAGCTTGGTATAGGAAAAATAAAAAACGGAGTACGCGTAGCATACGCGACTCCGTTTTTTGATGAATTCAGTCTTTTTGTTTTATGTGGCAGTAATAAGAATCCGGGTAATCAATCTGATCTTGCATTAAATATAACCCTGTATAAACATTAAACAGCACCTAGTTATAAAAGTAATCTGTGAGTTATAATACTACATATATACCTCATCATGGCAACCGTTCAGTGGACGGTTGCCATTGCACATTGGTTTCGAAGGGGAGAGAGGAATGACAATAAACAAAAGGCAGCTGTTTTTCTCGCTTCGACTCAAGTTTTTACTTGTATTTACATTGTTTATTGTGGTTCCTTTTTTATTAATGTTGTTTCTTTACTTCGTTCAATCTGACAAAATAGTTATGAGACAAATGACCGACACACAAACTGAGGTTCTAAAGAGGGTTACGGACAGAGCCGACGACATGCTCAATCGGACTTTAAATGTGTCGAATTTGCTTACCAACGACTATGATGTTTTGCAATTGCTAAGAAGTTCGGGGCAGTCCGACCTAAATGACTATCCAACCTACCAGAGGGTTATTGGTCTGCAGAGCAAGATGGACAACTTGATCTCTTATATTTTGGACAACCACGCCATTGTTGCGGTTTATGGATTTAATGGCAGCATCTATGCGACCAATCAGGACGAAGAGATACTTAAAGTGATGCCAGATTATGCGAAACAAGCCAAGGAAAAAAATGGAGCTCCTGCTTGGGATGTGAACCCTTCTTTGAAAGTGAAAGGCCTTGAAGGGAACCAAGAAGGGGGCTTTATTACTATGGTCCGGTTAATCAGGGGGGAGACGACAAAAGGCTATGGGTTCGTCTTTATCGCCTTTCCAATCAAGGAAATGTTTCTCGTTTCCAATGGTTTAGAGGAGGATTCTCCTGCCCAATTCCTGATATCCGATAACAATCGTTTGCTCTGGGGCAGGGATGATTTGTGGAATAAGTTTGAAGCGGGAGAAGCAGGATCTATATTTACACAAAGCTTAAAAGCAACAGGCTGGCAATTGCGTTGGATACCCATGCAGGAGCAATGGATGCAGCAGTTGAAGAACGTGCGCACTGCAACGACATGGGGCGTTATCGTTTTATTCGCGTGCTTTCTATTCATCTATGTCCTATTTACCCTCCGTTTGATGAAGCCTATTCGCTCTCTTGTGCAGGCAATGGGGAAAGCAGCATCCGGAAATTTCGAGAAGCCCGCTTTGGCCGGAGGGAACGATGAAATTGGACTGCTGAGCCATCATTTCAACCGTATGCTGTCGAGCTTGAAGGAAATGGTTACGACTCTTCGCGAAGAGCAGCAGCTGAAAGAGGAAGCAAGGTTTCATGCTCTTCAGGCTCAAATTTCTCCCCATTTCTTGTTTAATGCCCTTAATTCTATTAAGTGGCTGGCTTTATTCTCGGGTGCCAAAAACGTTGGGGATATGATTACTTCCTTAGGCATTATGCTCAGCTACAGTATGAAGCAGGAAAGCGAAGTTGTCACACTGCGAGATGAGCTTGATTTTATAGAGCACTATTTTTCGCTGCAAAAAATTCGGTTTAACGATAATATCGATTTGTTCATTCATGTCGATGAAAGTTTGTTGTCTGCGCGCATGCTTAAATTCACCCTTCAACCTATTGTGGAAAACAGCATTATCCATGGGAACCGTATGCCTTTAATCATCCGTATTGCGGCACATCAGGAAGATGGTTTGTTGTTTGTCACAATTACAGATAATGGTCAAGGGCTGTCAGAGAGAAAGTTTGCAGACGATGCTCTTGAGGAATCCAATCCCATCAGACAAGGCAAATATAGTGGAATCGGGCTTGAGAATGTGCAAAGTCGGATTCGTATGCATTTCGGGGAACCTTATGGGCTGTTTATGCACAATGGCATGGATGTCGGGGTGGAGACGGTTATCAAGCTGCCTTGGAACAGGATGGAGGAGCCAGCATGACCAAGCTTTTATTAGTGGAAGATGAATTTCTGGTGAGGCTGGGACTCAAGACGTTTATTCCTTGGGAGGAATTCGGCTTTGAATTGATTGGCGAGGCGGTGGATGGATTAGATGCGCTTGCCATTCTTGCTGAAAAGCCATGTGACCTGTTGATTACCGACATTTCCATGCCGAATATGGATGGAATCTCGTTAATGGAACGGGTGAAGGAGTTATATCCGCACATCAAAATTTTAATTTTATCCAATTATAATGATTTTGGGTATGTAAGGCGAGCCTTGCAGCTTGGCGCTTCCGACTATATATTGAAGTTGACCATGCAGCCGGAAGATCTTCAAACCAAGCTGCAGCAAATGCAAGCGGAAATCGAGAACGAGCGTAAAAAGCAGGAGGAAACGTTACTGCTTAATCGGAATGCTGTTCAATTTCGCCAAGAAATAACCATTGAAAAGCATTTGCGTGATCTCTTGACCATGCAATATTCAAAGAGGGAAGCGGATGATCTCTCAGAGGAATATGCGAATCTGCTTCCGCCATTTCCATGGACGGTTTCGGTGATGAAAATCGAACGATACGAGTCTGTAGTAGATGAGAATCGCTTTAAGAGTGAAAAGTTGCTGCGCTTTTCCGTAATGAATATACTCCGGGAAATTATGCGCAAATATAAGGCAGGACACATCGTGGAATTGGGTGGGGGGCGTTTCGGTATGATATCCAGTACGGGGGCGGAGCCGATGCTTCAGGAGATGACGGAATGTATACAACGCTATCTCAAATTGTCTGTCTATTTCGGTACTTATTCCCCTGTTGAACGAGCATACGACCTGCATGAAGCGTGTAAGTTTGCCGATGAAGCTCTTTTGGAGAGATTTTACAATGACTCGAATCGTGTCATTCATTATAGCGAGCAAATGTTTGCAGATCATGCTTTACCCATTACGTCACAAGATGACTGGCTCGATGCGATGGCTCGGCAAGATCAAGAAGCGCTTGAGAATGCCATAAGGAATATGGCTGAGACCTATTTAGAAGAAGGAGTACCGAGACCTTATCCTGATCTGGTCAGAGAACGTTGGCTGCATATTGTACATCTATTCGAGGTTTTTCTTCAACATAAAGGAGGAGACCTTTACTCGATTGAGCCCTACGAAGGAAGTTATCCTCATCATGTCGTGAGGACAGCGGAATCCATACAAGAAATAAGCGAGTGGTTGATGGGATGGATTGCAGTCTTCCTCGAGCATTTGCGCTCAAGCGCGGTTCATCAGCCTCGCCCGGAAATTAGGGCCGTTCAAAGAATGATCGAAGAAAAGTACAGCACTTCCTTTAAAATGTCCGACTTGGCAAAAGAAGTTAATTTTACGGAACCGTATTTAAGCTCCTTATTCAAGAAAGAAACAGGCGAAACGATGATCGATTACATGATCCGTATACGAATGAAGAAAGCCAGGGAACTGCTCAAGGATCCCAATGTTAAAATTTATGAAGTCGCGGACGCGATCGGCTATTCGGACCCTAATTATTTCGCTAAGTTGTTTAAAAAAATTGAAGGCATATACCCGCAAGAATATCGTAAGCGCTATATTCACTAAAAGTGGATAAAACAAGACAGGTAAGATCTTAAATGAATTCATTACGCAGGAATGATCACTTTGCTATGCTAATGATGTTCCAAACGGATGAAAACAAGTAAGAGAGGGGTTTTACCTGTATGAAGAAATCGATTTATTCCGCACTATCACTAACAATGGCATTTAGTTTGATGCTTTCCGGCTGTGCAAAAGGTGACAACCAAACAAGCTCATCTCCCGCTGCAGCGACTACTGCCAGCTCCGCAGTTCCGAAGAAAGCCGTCAAACTTAAGATGTGGGGCGGCATTCCTGAAGAGAACGGACCCAAGGATGTGGTCACGAAATGGAACAGTACACATCCTGATATCCAAGTGGAGTATACACGTTACGTGAACGATGATAGCGGCAACACGAAGCTCGATACGGCTCTTATCAGCAACTCCGATGCTCCGGACATTTTCTTCAGTTATGGAGAAACGAATTACAATCGCCGGGCGAACGCGGGGGTCACCTTTCCGTTGGATGATTTGATTAGCAAATATAAGCTTAATGTGGATGATATCATCGGCAAAGATAATGTCGTCCCGTATAAAGGGAAAACGCACTATTTACCGGCTATGAAGCTATTATCTTCCGTTATGATTAATCAAACGGCCTTGGAGAAAGCGGGAGAGAAGATTCCGGCTCAAGGATGGACATGGGATGACTACATGGCGCTTGCCGAGAAGCTGCATACACCGGACCAGAAGGGCAGCTTTATCAAGGTTCCAGATGATAATATGGTTCGTTTTTCCATTCTTGAGAATAAGCCGGTAGATTCCTATTATACCGCGGAGGGATTGTCCACCTTCGACAGTCCTGCCGTCAAGAAGGGCTTGGAATATCAAAAAGCGCTGCAGGACAAAGGATTATCGGTCAAGTGGCCGGAAATTATCGCCAACAAACTGCTTCCTCCAAATGAGCTTCTGACCGGTAAAGCGGCGATGATCTTCGGAGGGACACATTTGCTAAGGAATGTGAAAGATACGAAAAGCTTCCCGCATGAGTTCAAAACCATATTTGCACCGGTACCTCAGTTGGAGAAAGGCGGCAAAGTGAATACGGCAGGCTTCAACGACTTTATGTCGATAAACAATACGTCTTCGAACAAAGACGAAGCCTTTCAATTTATCTCGTGGTATCTAACCGAAGGGAATCTTCTCATGATTCCGGGGGGACGTTTGCCTTCGTCGAAGAAGATTGATGTGGATAAAGTGGCTGAGCTTATGGTGGGAGATGCAGCAAACCTAATAAACGTGGATTCTCTGAAAGCTCTAATCAAAGGCGATTATACGTTCCCGGTTCAAACGATTTCCACCGCTTTACCGGAAATGACCAAAATTATTAACGAAGAAACAGAGAAATATGTCATGGGTGTGCAGCCCTTAGACAAAGCCATTCAGAATATGAAGACAAGAGCGGATCAAGCGATTAAGGCTGAGAAAAAATAACGGTTGTGTTATAAAAGGGACCTGGCGGACTTCAATTTGAAGTCTGCTAGGTCCTTTTCTTCGTGCTGAGCCTATATCCATATCCCCAAAATGGTTCGATACAGAAAATAAGGCAACTGTGAGTGCTTACTTGTTCGAATGGCTCCTGCTAGGGAGACATAAGCAAGCTAGGGGTGCTTATTATTCGTTCATACGCCCGGAAAGTAAGGAAATGCAGCAGATAAGCACGATCTGTGGTCTTATCTCACGAGATGCCGCGATAGTTATGGGAATAAGCACATCTAGCGTGCTTATTTATTCCCGAGCACATAATGGTAGAGAACCTAGATGCTGCAGGCTAGGTTTATCTGAGTCTGAGTTGTTTTCCTACATCTTAAAATCAACGCTGTAACAACCTAAATCACGCCATTCCACTCTGATTCGCTACTGATTATGATACGGGTATGGATTTAATATAGCTAAATGAGGTGGCATCATGCGACGAGTGTCCAAACATAACATGAAGGAACAATTGGCGGGTTATTTGTTTATTTTGCCGAACTTTCTCGGCGTTTTTTTCTTCGTCATTCTACCTCTGCTGTTCAGTTTTATGCTGATTTTTGCAGATTGGGATTACTTAAAGGGCTTTGCTGGGCTAAGTTTTGCTGGACTAGGAAATCTTGAAAAATTAGTGAATGACGTTTACTTATGGCACGCACTGAGGAACAATTTTATTCTAACTGGCGTAACGGTGCCCAGTGCAATGGCGATTGGTTTGGTTGTAGCTGTGCTGCTGAATCGACATGTTTATGCCAAAGGTTTATTGCGAACTTTGTTTTTCCTGCCTTATGTCAGCAGTTTGGTGGCTGTTTCTGTGGTATGGAGCGTGCTTTACAATGCCCAAGATGGCCCGATCAACGCCTTCCTAAGATCACTGGGGGTTGCCAATCCTCCTGGGTGGTTGGGGAGTACGGCGTGGGCTTTGCCGGCTATCATCATTATGGTCGTTTGGACTTACATCGGATACACGATGGTGCTGTATATGGCGGGATTACAAGGGATTCCGAAAGATTTATATGAAGCGGCTTCGATTGACGGAGCCACAGGATTGAGGCAGTTTTTCAAAATCACGGTCCCCATGTTGAAGCCTACGACCTTTTTGATTGCTATTACACTGATTATTTCCACCTTCCAGGTCTTTGCCGTTGTGAATGTGATGACACAAGGCGGACCGGTCAACTCTACGATGGTTATTGCTTATCATATTTATCTCACTGCCTTCCAAAATTACAAAATGGGTTATGCGGCAGCGATGTCCTGGGTTTTGTTCATCATCATCTTTTCGATTACTTTGGTTCAGTGGCGCAGTCAGAAGAAGTGGCAGCAGCATTTTTAATGGAGGAGTGGGTTCGTAGTGATATCTTTGCGAAAATTAAGCGTTACCCTTGTCATGTTGGTTTTGGGTGTCATGGTTTTGATTCCGTTCTTCTGGATGATTTCTTCATCCTTCAAAATCCAAGCTGATTTATTCAAATACCCGATCAATTGGATTCCCAAAAATCCGATTCTCTCGAACTATGAAGAGGTTTGGGGCGGCAAATATAAATTTGCTTTGTTTTATTGGAACTCGGCCAAAATTACTTTCTTTACGGTTGTTGGCTCCATCATCACCAGCTCGTTGGCTGGGTTCGCGTTCGCTAAATTGAACTTTAAGGGAAGAGATTTTATCTTCCTTATGTATTTGGCTACGATGATCATCCCCGCTCAGGTGCTGCTTGTCCCTAGGTTTATCCTGTTCGATCGCATTGGCTTGGTGAACACCCATTGGGCTGTCATTTTACCTGGGATTTTTACCGTATTCGGAACATTCTTGATGAGACAATTTTTCAGTACGATTCCGAACGAGCTTCTTGAAGCGGCAAAAGTGGATGGAGCGGGATTCTTCCGGATCTATTGGCAAATTTGTTTGCCATTAACGAAGCCTGCCATCGTGACACTTCTCATCCTTACCTTTACATGGCATTGGAACGAATATGAGAATCCGTTGATCTTCCTGCGTTCAAGTGAATTGTTCACACTACCGATAGGTCTTTCCAGCTTTGTAGATGAATACGGTGCGAATTATTCGTTGATTATGGCTGCTTCTGTTTCGGCGCTGCTTCCTCTCATCATCGTCGTAGCCATCTTCCAAAGATTCTTTGTTGAAGGCATTGCCAGCAGCGGCCTGAAGGGGTAAACCTAATTTTATTAAAGGAGTGATATCCATGAATGATTTGATAAACGATTTTGATATTGTGATTGTTGGGGCAGGAGTAGGTGGCATTTGTGCAGCTTTAGCTGCTTCAAGATTAAACAGTAAGGTGCTGCTTATTGAAAAAATGAGTGAGATTGGCGGAACGGGCGTCCATGCGGCTATTGCTTTAGTCTGTAAATTTCGTGATCATCATGGACGGTGTGTGAACACGGGGATTCATAAGGAATTATTCCCGCAGGCTTACCAGAATACGGGCTTGACCTTTGACGAGGAAACGGTATCCAGCTATGACGAACAGGAATTAAAAGAAACGTATCATCGCCTTATTCAAAAAGAGAAAAATCTGACTGTATGGACGGACTGCGAAGTGGACGCCGTACAGGTGGAAGATGGGAATATTCGTTCAGTGACGATCACTGGATCTAAGCAAACGCGTGTATTCGGTCGTGTGTTCCTTGACGGCACGGCAGATGGAAATTTGTCTGCATTGGCAGGAGCAGAGTTTCAAAAGGGGCGAGAAAAAGATGGAAAGATGCAGATGGCGACGGTTACTTTCAAGCTGACTGGATTCGACCCCTCGCTGTTTAAAGTAAAGGATGTCACAAGCTGGGGCTGCTTTTTTTGGCTGGAAGAGACGCTCAAGCCCTATTATATAGCGATGAAGCAGAGAACGAACAGCACGAATATGCGCCAAGGCGTATTAGCATTTCCTTATCCAGATGGGAAAGCATTCCTGTTTAATTCGACTGCGATAAGCGATGTAGATCCCACGATTCCAGGATCCGTTGAACGTGCGTTTGAAATCGGCAAAGTTCAAGTGTATGAATTAGTTGAAGCGATCAGGGAGCACCCAGCTTTTCGGGATGCGAAGATTGAGACTATTTTTACGAAGCTAGGGGTACGTGAAGGCCGCAGAGTTATCGGAGATTACATGTTAACCGGAGAAGACTGTCTGCAAGTACGCAAGTTTGATGATATGGTGGCTGCTTGTGCTTATGATGTAGATGTCCATGATCCGGATGGAAATAAAAATCACCAGGAGTATATGACGATTTTGCCAAGTCCGGGGTATTATCATATTCCTTATCGCAGCCTTATCGCTAAAGGATTGGGCAACCTGCTGTTAAGCTCACGCTGTATTAGCGGTACATTTGAGGCTCACGCTTCTTACCGTGTAATGTCAGGAATTAGCGCCATCGGCGAAGCAGCAGGAACCGCCGCGGCATTAACTGTCAAGTCTGGCTTCAACGATGTTCGGATGGTTTCTGCCGAAGAGATACGTTATATCCTGCAAACTCGAGGCCAATTCGTAGAAGGTCCTGTTAAGGAAACACATGTTTTAAATAAATAACGTAAAAAGGTACACACGTGGCGCTAAAGGGTGAGGGGAGGTGACATTATAAACGAAGTGTCAAAAGTTTTTTTGAAAAATATTTACAATTGAGGGGAGATGTAAGGCAATGAAAAAAACGTTAAGTCGTATTATTTCTGTATGTATGGTATTTTCTCTACTAGCAACGTACGGGTTCACCCTGTTTTTAGGTAACCAAGTGGCTTATGCGGCAGCATTAACCATTGAGCAAAACACAATAGGGAACATTTTCTATGAAAATGACGCCAAGAGCTTCAAAATCAGTACGGATGGAGACTCGATTGATTGGGTGTATTCCGATTACTGGAATAACACTGTACAGTCCGGAAGCCAAGCCGTAAGCAATGGAACGACCCTGCTAACCGTTAATCCCGGGAAAAAGGGATGGTTCAACTTAGTTATTACAGCCAAGCAGAACGGGAATGTTCTGGCATCGAAAGATACCTCGTTCGCGGTCGTCTCGAATTTCGATCTGAGCCAAGTGGCGGATTCGCATTTCTCTGTACAAACACACGCTGCTCGAACCGATCTAATTGCTCAAGACTCGGCGGCGCTGATACCGATTGCTAAAAAAATGGGGGTTAAGTATGTCAGGGATGCCTTGCGCTGGGGGGATATCGAGGATACGACGAAGGGGGTATTTAGCTTTAAAACCTTCCATGACGATTTCATGTCGCGTGTGGCGGCGAATGATCTCAAGCCTTATATTACTCTGGCGTTATATAATAATTTGTATGACGAAGGAAATGCACCCACAAGTTTGGAGGGGAGAATGGCATTTGCTGAATATGGCAAGCAAGTATTAAGCAGATACCCGGAAATTGGTCAGGTGGAAATTTGGAACGAGCCGGATATTCCTTCGTTTGGGAAGGGACTTAGCACTGAGGCAGAGAAAGCGGATTTTTACTTCAATTTGTTAAAAACCTCCTATGAACAAATTCATCCCCTTTTTCCGAATGTGAAAATAACAGGATTTGTCTTTGGTGAACTGGGTTCAGACGCATTTTTGGAAGCGCTTTATCAAAAAGGTGCGCTGAATTATATGGATGAGTACTCGTTCCATTCGTATACGAGGAATCCAGAAGATTTCGTTAAAGATATCAACAGGCACAAAAATATAATGAAAACCTATAACAACAATCAAACGATCCCAATCAATCTTTCGGAGACAGGATTTAGCAATTTTAATTTCGACGAGCATGTCCAAGCCAACTATGTGGCTCGAAGAATTGTCACTGCCTTGGCAAACGGTATTCAAAAAATCAATATTTATAATTTGCAAAATAAATCTACGGTTCCGAATGAATTTGAGGGAACGTTCGGTTTGATTCGGAATCCTGACGATGCCAAAGGGGCCTATGTGCCTAAGCCGGCCTACGCCGCTTATGCTACGATGGCCCGGGAACTAACAGGAGCAGATTTCCAGAACACCGAGGATGTTGGACCTGGCATTTATAGTCATAAGTTTCATAATGCAACAGAAGATATTCGGGTCATGTACGCTCCTGCGGGAGCCGACCTCAAGCTTTATACTAGCAGCCCCCTTAATATCACAGATATCATGGGGAATATGTTAACGTATACGCCAACGAATGGTTATGTGCGGCTGCGTCTCGATGAGAATCCGATTTATGTAAAAGGTGGGTTGGAGGCTCCTTATATCGAAGAGATTCCGCCTACGATTACCAATCCGATCACCTTATATAGTGGTTACAGCATGGGAGGCTATGCCGAAGTCAATGGACCGCTTGGAACAGCTACCAATAAATGGGTAACATCTTCCGTACTCAAAGGCTATAACGGCGGTATTTCGCGAGCGATTACGAACCCAACAGGCGCATCGGCTAAATGGACACCGAATGTGTCTGCGTCCGGACGGTATCGGGTTTCAGCGTATCTTCCTGGAACGCCCGCCACTCCGGTGAATACCACGAAGATGGCTGCGTATTCAATCTATATCAACGGAGTAAAACAGGAAACGAAAGCTGTTGATCAATTCTCTCAGCAGGGATCTTGGCAGGTATTGGGTACCTATGAGTTTCCAAGGGGAACAAGCAGTTATATCCTGCTCGAAGACACAAGCCCCGCTCATGATCGACCACTTAGGGCGGATGTCATCAAGTTAGAGGCCATCCCGGCGACAGGAATCGCTCTGGATACCGATTCACTTGACCTGCGGGTAGGAGATACGCATGCCTTCACGGCTGTGTTTACGCCTGCTGGGGCTACTGACCAGACGCTGGTTTGGAGCAGTTCGAACAGTCAAATCGTGACTGTTGATGTCGAGGGGCATGCGAATGCGACAGGAGTTGGAGAAGCGGTGATTCGTGCCACGAATCCGTTAACTTCCCTGTATGCCGAAGCGAAGATCCAAGTAACGATGCCCGTCATACAGCAGGTTACAATCTATAGTAGTTATGGCACAAACGGAGGATACACAGAAGTCAACGGACCACTAGGAACTGCTACGAATAAGTGGGTGACTTCCACGGTTCTCCAAGGTTATAACGGCGGTATCTCGCGAGCGATTACGAACCCAACAGGCGCATCGGCCAAATGGACGCCAACGATTACCCAGCCCGGACGATATAAGGTATCGGTTTATTTGCCAGGAACGCCCGCGACTCCGGCGTATACGACGAAAGCAGCCGAATACTCGATTTATATCGATGGCACGAAGAGTGATTCCAAGATCGTCGATCAATCTACACTGCAAGGCTCATGGCAGGTACTGGGCATCTATGATTTGCCGCTAGGAAGTGCTAGCTACATCACGGTCGAGGATGCGAATTCAGCTCATGACAGACCGCTTCGCGCGGATGTGGTCAAGTTCGAGTTCATCCCTCCTACGGGCATCAACTTGGATACTCAGGCGCTTAATTTGCAAATAGGAAATACGCATCAATTTACGGCAGGGATAACTCCGAACGATGCAACGGATCGAATTCTGCATTGGAGCAGCACGAATAGCGATGTGGCAGCCATTGATGCCCAAGGACAGCTGCGTGCTCTGGCTGTTGGCAGCGCCGTGATCCGTGTCACGAATCCATTGACGTCCCTTTATGCCGAGACTGAGGTGAAAGTGACGCCGAATGATAAGACAGCTCCAATGACAACAGATGATGCGCAGGCAAGCTGGGTAAACCATGATGTAACCGTAAGCTTGAACGCAAGTGATAGCGAATCAGGGATCGCAGCTACAAACTACACCGTAGATGGCGGCCCGCAACAAACCGGTACGACGGTTACATTGACAGCGGAAGGTATTCATACGCTTGTTTATTGGAGTGTTGACAACGCGGGGAATATCGAAGCCCATCACACGACAATTATTAAGATCGATAGGACGCCTCCGGAGGATGCAGCCTTGGCAGCAGAAATTACAGCACCAACCAATACCAACGTTAGCATAACGATCAGCTATCCGGCTGACGCAGCTTTGAAAGAATACAAAGTGGGTGCAAACGGTGCGTGGTCAGTGTACACAGACCCTATCTTCGTTTCAGACAATAACACGGTGTACGCAAAAGGAACGGATGCCGCAGGAAACATATCCAATGTAACCCATTATGTAGTCAGTAATATCGATCATGCCTTTCCAACCGCAACAGTGGCCTATAGCTTGGTAACCGTACAAGGTGTGGTTGCAACAATCACACCGAGCGAATCAGTAACGATCACGAATAATGGGGGTTCAAGCAGCTACATATTCATCTTTAACGGCAGCTTTACCTTCGAATTCGTCGACGCAGCAGGAAATCACGGAACGGCAACGGCAACTGTGAACAATATTGCAGCAAAAAGTAAAGCTAAACCGGGTACAGTGGTAATATCTGATGATAATGGGTATGATACCGGGCTTCTGGACGGTACATACAATGTGACGATGAACATGTGGTATGGAGAAAACGGTAGAATCTACAAGCTTTACGAGAATGATGTATTAATGGATACGAAAATTCTCACTGACAATTCACCATCAGCTCAATCCACCGTAACATCCATTACCTACAAGCAGAATGGGACTTATCGTTACTATGCAGAGCTTATCAATGCGTTCGGCACAACAACGAGCGCTGCACATGTGGTAACCGTAACGAAAGCAGCACCAGAAAAACCGGTTCTGTCGGGCGATAACTGGGATGGTGATGGCAATTTTAAAGTCAGTATGAACATGTGGTGGGGAACCAATGGGGCAACGTATCATTTATATGAGAATGGTATTCTCATCTATACTGAAGCACTGGCGAATCATACACCGAATGCCCAATCATCCGTAATGACCGTGGCAAATAGAGCAAAAGGCAACTATGAGTATCGAGCTGAGCTTATTAACTATGCAGGAGCCACCTCTAGCGAAAAGATGATTGTCAATGTAACTAAATAGTTAAGTTTTGAAGGGGCACCCCAACCTATCTACGAGATGAGTTGGGGTGCTTCTCCTCTCCCATATAATCGAGCGGGATATTTTAATTAAAATCGATTTCTAGCTTCTATTTTAAAACTATTTATTACATTATTATTAGAGAATCATAAGTTCAAAAGACTGAAGGGGATGTGCTAACATGAGTAAAATTCAAGAGTTTAACGCGCTGCATGAATCAAATGAAGTTTTATTGCTGGGGAACGCCTGGGACCTACTCTCCGCTCTGTCACTTGAGAAAGCCGGATTCAAAGCAATCGGTACAACGAGTTGGGGAGTAGCGAAAAGCCTAGGATATTCTGACGGCGAAATGATTGAATTTGCAATACAGCAAAACGTTGTGAAAATGATCGTAGATCATGTGAAAATACCTGTTACTGCAGACATTGAGTCCGGTTATGGAGAAGATGATCAAACGATAGTCGATAATGTGATAAAACTTGCCGATTTAGGTGCTTCAGGAATCAATATAGAGGATTCGCACAAGAACTTAGTGGGGCTCAAACCATTGGACCAACAATGCCATCTTTTATCGAAAATTAGAACTGCATTAGAGAAGAATGGCTATCAAGGATTTTATATCAACGCAAGGACTGATACATATTTACAAAATCAAGATCCTCTAAATGAAACGATTTACAGAGCAAAAGCCTATGTCGAAAGCGGCGCAAGCGGTATTTTTGTTCCCGGATTGAAAGAAGATGACGAAATCAGAGTAATTATCTCACAAACAAATGCGCCGCTAAATATTATGTCTTTGCCGGGACTAACTAACTGCAATAAGCTCAAAGAGCTTGGAGTCAAACGGTTAAGTGTTGGAGGAGCGTTATATCGGAAGGTTAACAACTTATTGGATAATTGTGCAGCTCAAATTTATGAGTCACAGGATACATCGATATTATTTAATTGATTAATAATTAAACATGTTGACCTAAGATCAGGCTTCGAACTGAAACAGTTTAGTGAAAAATTTCATTGAATCGGGACTACAACTGCTTTTAAATCGAGCGTGCAATTCTTGTTTAGCAATCTTGGGGTCAATGTCGAATTCGTGTAGTCCAACGCTCTCCATCCAATGATCCGCTGTTTCGAATGAAGTGCTTTGCCATGCGCTTTTCTCATCTAATGAAATTCTACTTTCTTTGACACCGGAAATAACGATATCCAACGTGCCTTGTAAATCCAATAAACCTTGTCCAAAGGTTTTTTTCATTTCTTTGGCATTCATCCCCGTTTTAACTCTTAACGACCTTGTTTCAATCCCTTCTTCTTCTTTGATTTGCCGGAAGAGCTCTAAGGAAGCGTTGGAAACAAGGCCGTTCTTATAACGGTCTTCAATGGGGAGAGGGCTTCCTAATATGGCTTTGACCCATGGAAACAGTTCTTGTGAAATGAAAACCGATTTTTTTTTAAGGAATTTGCCATAGGCTGCCGTACCGTCGCTCGGAAACCGTGCTCGCCACACCCAAGGATCTAAATCAGTGCCAGTTAACCACGGCTCACCGTGAGTGACCTGATAGAGTGACGGGTGATCTGGGATTAAGGGAGCTAAAGGTAGAATACCGACTTCATGAATAAGTTGAACGGCCTCTTCATACGTATGTATTTTCTGTTCTTTCATAGCAGTTCACCTCAACCAGTCGAATTAATTTGAAAATAATGGCTTATCCATATAAATATGAAGCACGTGACAGTTAAACACAATATAATTGTTTAGAGCTATCCCTTTCAAATTGGAATAAATATCTATTGATTATTAACCTAAAGCTAATTAAAATAGTAAAAGTTATTAAAACTAAATATGAACCCTCATCAACCTAGATGAGGTAGAGGTCGCGATGTTGAAGAGTACATCGGAGGAAGTCCAGTAAAGACTGTTGATTCCGATGAAAAGGCAACATTGCCGAAGCCGCACGGTATACTGACCGCGCCTGGCTGGGGCCGTTTCCGAAAGGAGCGGAACTGTCATACTGTTTTATCCAAAACAGTGTGTTGTGCTATCTTGAAATAGGATAAATGAGGGGGTAGAAGCTGCCTGACTTATTTATGAAAAGAGGCGGCTTTTTTGCGTTGTTAGTCTTCTATTTAAAGAAAGCTAATGGAAAACATGTAAAGGGAGCGTACAAAAATTGACAGAGAACAAGTTACGTAGAGGTTTAAAGTCGCGCCACATGACGATGATTTCACTTGGCGGATCGATTGGAACAGGGTTGTTCCTAGCCAGCGGCGGGGCGATTCATACGGCAGGACCAGGCGGCGCGCTGTTAGCATACTTGATCATTGGAATTATGGTTTACTTTTTGGTAACAAGCTTAGGAGAAATGGCGACATATATGCCGGTATCTGGAACATTCAGTACCTACGCAACGAAATTCGTGGATCCATCCTTTGGCTTCGCGCTAGGGTGGAATTATTGGTACAACTGGGCAATTACAATTGCGGCAGAGTTGTCCGCGGCGACGTTAATTATTAAGTTCTGGCTGCCTGACAGCCCGTCGTTCTTATGGAGTGCTTTATTCCTTGCTTTGATGGTTGGTCTTAATTTATTGTCTGTTAAAAGCTATGGCGAGTCGGAATATTGGTTCGCAATGATAAAGATTGTAACAATTACTGTGTTTATCGGTATCGGATTGCTAATGATCGTCGGCATCTGGGGCGGAAAAGCGATTGGATTCAGTAATTTTACAGCAGGTGATGCGCCGATTTCGGGAGGATTGCTTGCCGTACTTGGCGTTTGTATGGCTGCCGGCTTCTCTTTTCAAGGAACAGAACTCGTCGGTATTGCAGCAGGGGAGTCTGAGAATCCTCGGAAAAGCGTGCCTCGCGCGATCCGCAGCGTGTTCTGGAGAATTCTATTGTTTTACATCTTGGCTATTTTCGTTGTTGGCATGCTGATTCCGTATTCCACAGATACATTGGCTAGCGACAGCGTAGCGGCAAGTCCGTTTACGATTATTTTCGAAAAAGCAGGCTTAAGCATAGCAGCTTCTGTGATGAATGCCGTTATCCTAAGCTCGGTTTTATCCGCGGGTAATTCAGGGATGTACGCTTCCACACGCATGCTGTGGGTATTGGCGAAAGAAGGTAAAGCACCTAAATTATTCACTAGATTAAATAAAAGCGGGATTCCAGTTTACGCCCTGCTCGCGACAGCTGCAATCGGAATGCTTACGTTTCTTGCCTCTTTCTTTGGCGATGGTCAAGTGTACATTTGGCTATTGAACGCATCAGGTATGTCTGGATTCATCGCATGGCTTGGTATTGCAATTAGCCATTACCGTTTCCGTAAAGCTTACGTTGCACAAGGGAACAAAGTAGCTGATCTTCCATACCGCTCCATGTGGTTCCCGTTCGGGCCGATCTTGGCAGGTGTAATGTGTATGATTGTCATTATTGGCCAAAGCATTAGCGCGTTTTCGGACGGTCAGGTGGACTGGACGTTCTTACTCGCTTCCTATATTGGAATTCCATTTTTCTTGGTGTTGTGGCTGGGCTACAAGTGGAAATACAAAACAAAAGTGTTAAAACTGGAAGAATGCCAGTTGGATCCAACAGTAGATTAATTGAACAAAAAGAGCAAAGGCATAACGCCATTGCTCTTTTTGCATAGGTCTAGGCCATAAATTTGTGTAATCACATGTAAAGAATACTTGACACGATGTATGGCTGATAATATACTATGTAAATAATACTTTACTTATTTATAAATATTAACAGAAAAGGAGAGGTGAATATGTCCTTTCAAGAAAAGAGAAACATCGTATCTTTAATATCCACTTTATTAATTTTTTC
This sequence comes from Paenibacillus germinis, assembly GCF_013141785.1. Lineage (NCBI taxonomy): Bacteria > Bacillati > Bacillota > Bacilli > Caryophanales > Paenibacillaceae > Paenibacillus > Paenibacillus germinis. Next base: position 32,383 of record NZ_WHOC01000068.1, on the reverse strand, counting down.
TCTCTATAGTATGTATGTGTTTCAAAAGTACCAAGAAGGGAGCTTTCATACATCGAACGCATTCAGCTTCTGGGGAGCTTTCATCTTAATCTTAATCCCGGTTTCGATTTTAGCAAAAATTATCATTCATATCGTTTTCAGTATGATCAATACCATAGCAACGAAGGAGAAAGAACCTCGAATCACGGATGAGCTGGACAAATTAATTGAATTGAAATCCACGAGAAATTCTCATTATGTATTTATTATTGGTTTTCTTCTAGCAATGATACCGCTGGTTATGGATCAACCACCCTATGTTATGTTCATCATACTTATTAGTTCAGGCTTATTATCAGAGGTGATTGGAGTCATCACAAAGCTGTATCTTTATCGGAGAGGAGTCTAAGATGGGCAAAGCACATATTAGCAACAAGATTCGAACTTTACGCTTTAATCATGATGAAATGACCCAACAACAATTAGCGGACAAAGCGGGGGTGACACGACAGACCATCGTCGCTATCGAGAAAGGAAATTACTCCCCTTCTTTGGAATTGGCTTTTCGTATTGCTCGCGTCTTCGGTTTAACGTTGGAAGAAGTGTTCTCTTTTGAGGAAAATTAGGAGGGGTTAGAAATGACAAACCTTAACACAGGAGCCTCACCGCTTTATTATGCTAGAGTCGCAGGGTTCGGGCTTCTACTTATGGCCATACTTGCTATGTTCTCTAATTTTTCTGTTCTTGAGGGTCTTATTATACCGGATGATGCAGCAAAAACTGCTAGTAACATTATAGCCAATGAGATGTTATTTCGGAGTGGATTAATTAGCTTTGTCATCGTGCTTATTCTTGATGTGCTGGTAGCTTGGGCACTGTATGTTCTACTCAAACCCGTTAATAAGAATCTAGCCATGCTCGCGGCGTGTTTTAGGTTGGTTTACACCGCTATTTTTGGAATCGCCTTGTCTAATTTTTTAAGTGTTCTACCACTTCTAAGTGGTGCTGAATACTTGACGGTGTTCACAAAAGATCAGTTACACGCTCAGGTAATGTTACTAATCGATGCATTTAACAATGGATGGCTTATTGGATTAGTATTTTTTGGATGCCATTTGTTGGTCGTTGGTTATTTAATAATCAAGTCAGGGGGCTATATACCAAGAATAATTGGGATCTTCTTGATCCTTGCATCTGCGGGATATGTCATAGATAGTATTGCACATTTTCTTCTACCCAACTATACCGATTACAAAACGATATTCCTATTGATTGTAGCCGTACCTGGTGTAATTGGAGAGCTATCATTAGCATTCTGGCTTCTGATTAAGGGTGTAAAGGTTCAACAGAGGCAATAGCTATCATCCATTCTTAAAGCGATATTCACAAAACTAACCTCCAACGATGGGAGGTTTTTTATTTTCAAACAATATGACGAATCAGGCCGAACAAAATTCCCCCTCACCCCCTCGCAACCCTCAACACGCAACAAATTACCTACCCATCACAAACAACTGTCGGTTCTTCCCCCGATCTCCATTCGGTACAATGAAAGCGCATACTGTTTTCGTAAAGGAGAATTACTCATGAACTTTGACCTTAATGTTGTACCTTTCAGCCGGAGAGAATCCTTCCTAGCGATTTCGATTCTGCCTGAAGCCCAAGATAGACAACAAGGCCTGTATCTGCGCACCGTTCGTGGCGGCGACGATAAATTCGGCGAGGCGTTCCATATTGATATGCTAGATGAAAGCGGTCAATCCGTACCATTCCAGGCAATAGCTTGCCCGGAACTGATTCGGCTTGAATCGACTGCAGGCTTAACGGCTGAGATGTGTATCTCCGATAATCGAACATTTCGGATTCGCACGAAAGGCTGTGGAATCCGCTTGACCTTCCGCACGGCTGCTTACGATTACGCGTATCAAGCAGACACCAGCAGCTGGGAAGTGAACAGCTTCACCCATGAATGCCGATTCATGCTGACAGCGCTGGTTGGCGACTTGAAGATGGAAGTGCCATGGGACAAAATTAAAAGCTCCTATGTAATTGCAGACTTCTTGCCTGACCGCAAATCGGGTGTATCCGAGTTTGCTGTAGAGGAATTCCGCACCGTATGGGAGCCGCGCGCTGCTTGGGAATCTTTCGATGACGCTGTCAAGCAAGTGAAGGAAGAGTTTAACCTGTGGCTAGATCGTACCCTGCCTCTGCCAGAACGTTGGCATGAAAGTCGGGAACTTGCAGCTTATATCACGTGGTCCTGCCTCGTTCCGGCAGAGGGGTGCCTGACCAGGCCGGCGATGTATATGTCGAAGAACTGGATGACGAATATTTGGAGCTGGGATCACTGCTTCAATGCAATGGCGCTTGTTCGCCATGATCCGAAGTTGGCGTGGGATCAATTCATGATTTTCTTCGACCGCCAGGATGAGAGCGGCTTGATTCCTGATTTCATCAATGATAAGTATGAGCTCTGGAACTGCAACAAACCGCCGATTCATGGATGGACGCTTTCCTGGATGATGGCCAGAACGGACTATATTAAGGATGCCCAACTTCGAGAGGTCTATGAACCACTCTCCAAATGGACGAAATGGTGGTTCCGATATCGCGACGGCGATGGAGATGGCATTCCGCAATACAATCACGGCAATGACTCTGGCTGGGATAACAGCACAGCCTTCAATAATGGTATTCCAGTAGAAAGCCCGGATTTAGCGGCCTTTCTCATTCTTCAAGCAGAACTGCTTGCTGAGATTGCTGGACTGCTCGGGCATGCGGAAGAAGCGAAAGAATGGCGGCAGCTTGCTGAGGGCCTACTTGAGAAGATGATTTCTCATTTCTGGAAGGATGGCCGCTTCACGGCTTGCCGCTCCGGCACGCACGAGTTATCTGAAGGGGATAGTCTCCTCTTGTTCGTTCCCATTCTTCTAGGCAAACGCCTGCCTGAGCCGATCCGTACAGCTTTGCTCAAGGGGCTAAGGGATGAAGAGCGTTTCTTAACCAGTAATGGTTGGGCGACAGAGAGCGTGAATAGTCCTTTCTATAATCCTGACGGCTATTGGCGAGGCCCAATCTGGGCTCCATCGACCATGCTGCTCGTGGAAGGAGTGGCCGCAGCGGGTGATCGTGAATTGGCAGAAGAAGTAGCACGCCGATTCTGCACCATGCTGGATCGCAGCGGAATGGCGGAGAATTTTGACGCGATTACGGGACAAGGCTTGCGAGATCGTGCATTTACATGGACATCCAGTGTGTTCTTGATTCTAGGTCATGAATATTCAACCACCTAAATAAAACCTGCACTTCTCCCTGTTATAAATTAGCAGAGGGGAGGTGCTTTTCCGGTTTCGGGGGTCGGATCTCAATTTGGTATGTGAAGCCATCGCCGTCAGCGGACTCTCTCATGGATGGAAGATACATTGTTCGCTGAAAGTGTTCCATGCTACACTTCAAGTGTATGATTTTACAGAGAATGCTGGAGGGAGGGTGCGATCATCAAAGATTATTTGCTTAAGCGACTCAACATCCGCCTTTTGTCTGGCTCTTATCGGAGCATTCGCACGAAGCTGCTCTTCTGTTTTCTCATTGTGACGATTATTCCGCTGCTATCGCTTGGGGCCTTGTCATATTACCAGTCCGCGAAGGTCGTTAATTCACAGTTTGGCAAATATGGGGAGAATGCTGTGGCGCAATTGGAGCAGCAGATGAGTTCGTATTTGAATCGGATGAATCAGACGACGGAGACGGTTTATTCCTATTTACTTGATCCTGCAAGGGTCGATCTAGGGAACCAGGTTCCGACATCATATAAAGAGATTATGGATAAGAATGATTTTGAAGTTCTTCTGAAAGCGCTTAAAACCGACCGTACGACAGGCATCTACATTATTACCAGTTCTGGCTACTATTATGGAGAAAATAATCTCGATGTGTCGAAGCTCAGCCGTATTCCAGCTTGGCAATCCATGTCGGATGCTAATGAAGGGAAGTACTGGCTGGGTTTCTATTCTCAGAATCATGGGATGACGGAAACCGAAGATCCCGGAATGCCAGTGCTGGGCTTAGCTGTACCGATTAACAATCCTTACGGCGCGCTTCGGGGCAGCAAGATTCTTATAGAGGAGAATGCGGAAGATCTGCTTCATATGTTCAAGTTATTCGAGAACGATACGATGGCTCATTTAAGAATAGCAGATCCACAGGGACGAATCATATATGAGACAGCAACTGCCTTCACTTCGCAAACCAGTGATATTGTCTGGAACAAAACACTTGCTGCTAATCATTGGACGATCGAGGCGAGGCTGCCTTCCCAGTCGTTCTATCGTTCCTCCAGCATTATAAGATCGAATACGATTATGGTTGCTGTAGCTTCATGTCTGCTGGCTTTTGGGCTTGCGTATCTATTCTCCTCCCGATTCACCGCGCGTATTCGCCGCCTTAAGGATGCGATGCAGAAGGTCAGCTTCGGTAAGCTGCATACGAGGACTCAGGTCGAAGCCAAGGATGAGCTGGGCATTTTGGATACGAGCTTTAACAATATGGTGGGCGGCATACAGACTTTGATTGGCGAGGTTGAACGGAGCGAGCGGCTCAAGAAGGAAGCGGAGCTGAAGGCTTTTCATTATCAGATCAACCCGCATCTGCTCTTCAATACACTTAACTCCATTCAATGGAAAGCCAGGCTTCAGGGAGCGGAGGATATTCGCCAAATGCTGTACCATCTCACGATGGTACTCGAAGGCAATCTGGATATCTCGCAGGAGCTGATACCGCTTGGTCGAGAGCTGCGGATGATTGAGCATTTTCTGAAAATCCAAGAGGTCCGTTATGGCCCTGTATTTGAGTATGAGCTGGCATGCGATGAATTGCTCAAGCGTTATCTGATTCCCCGCATGACACTGCAGCCTTTGTTCGAGAATATATTCTTCCACGGCTTCGAGGATGGCAAGGGAGTGATCCGCTTAACCGTTCAGGAAGAAGGCAATCATTTGCTGCTTACACTGTCCGATAATGGAGTGGGTATTTCAGCGGATAAGCTGAAGCGCCTGCTTCGGCCAAGCGATACGAAGCGTAAGGGCCGGGGAGGCCTGGGTGTGCAAAATGCCGATCAGAAATTCAAACTACATTTTGGATTGCAGTATGGGTTAAAGGTGCAATCCATCAAGGGTGAAGGGACAACAATCATCATGGAATGGCCTAAGAAGGAGGAGAGTCCGCATGGAAACAATAAAGACCATTAAGGTAATCATCGCAGATGACGAGAGCATCGTCCGTAAAGGACTTCGTTCCACGGTTCCTTGGGATAAATATGGGATGGAAGTGGTGGCGGACGCCCCGAATGGCCGCAAAGCTTGGGAAGCTTTCCTTGAGCATCGGCCTCAAGTCGTCATTACCGACATTGTTATGCCCGAAATGGATGGCATTGAATTGTCACGCCGAGTTAAGGAAGCAGCTCCCGATACGAAAATCATTCTGCTTAGCTGTCACCGAGATTTTGAGTACGCCCAACAGGGAATGAAGCTGGGAGCAGCTGGCTATCTGCTCAAAACCGCCTTCGAGGATGAAGAGCTGGAAGGCATGCTGGCAAAGTTTCAACATGAGCTTGGGTTAACTCCTTCGGCACCATTAGTCGTCCAGACAGCTGGCAGCGAAGACGAAGATGAGCGATTGGAAACCTTGCTCTATGCTTGGCTGAATGGCCATAATGACAAACTTGTTGGGGAGATGGAGAAACGTACCCGCGAGGTGTGGTCTTTCCACGGTGAGCCGGTTTACATTTATTTAATCAAGACTTCCGGGTGTGAGGCGTCATGGCTTGACCTGTTAAAGGAAGCGCTAGAGGAAGATCGCCAGCTATGTGAAGGGGCAGTCATTCCTTATGGGGATGAGCGCTGCTACTATATAGTGCCAGAATCGCTTCTGAATGCTGCGGAAAGCTTGCTTGTGGAGAGAAAGAGCGAGAATGCGAAGCTGCAATGGGTCAAAAGAGGGCCGCTCACAAGCACGGAGGAACGTCTTGAAGCGTTGTTAATCCTGCATAAAGCAGCAGAATTGGAGAAAGCCTATGGCGTAACGGCAACAGATTGGCCTGAGCCGATCTGGAAAGCGGTCAAGCTTCTGCATGACAATCCAGCGGCTGAGTGGTCTGTTAGCGATGTGGCTGGACAGGTTGGTCTCAGCCGAAGCCACTTCTCTATCATATTCAAGAAAGCGCTGGGAGACAGCTTCGTGGCTTTTCAATACAAACGTAAGCTCAAGCTGGCCTACGGATTATTAAAGGATACGCCGCTGACGATGCAGGATATTGCTGAGCGCACGGGGCTTGGAGACAGCAAATATTTCAGCAAATGGTTCAAGCGCTGCACAGGCCAAACGCCAAGCCAGTACCGCGCCGAACATAAAGACGGTACCGTCCGAACATATGGACACCCACCTCAGTGAATCGAACAAAAACGCACAAACATTCGAATAGTTATCGGTTTTGAACCGCTTTCATTTTAGTTATGATGAAAGCGGTTCAATTATTATATACTCATTCATTGATAGGGGAGCTGACAGAATGATCAAGAAACTTTCACTCATTGTTCTTACGACTGCAATGGCGATGACTGCGCTTACAGCATGCAGCAGTAATAACGAAGGTACGACTAGCAAGGCGACAGAACCAGCGAAAGGTAACGATGCTGCCAAAGAGAAGACGCTTCGATTCGCAACATGGGATACCGGGGATGCGCTTAAGATCGAGCAGGATATCGCGAAGAAGTTCGAAGCGAACCATCCGGGAACGAAGGTCCAGGTAGAAGCGTACGCTGACGGTTTCGACCAGAAGCTAGCTGCGGGTTTCGGCGCTACGAATCCTCCGGATGTGATGTATATGTGGGATTTTCCAACGTATCATCAATCGCTTGAGCCGCTCGGCACCTACGCTGACGGAGACAAGGACTTGAAAAAGGATGATTTCTACAAAGGGTTGTTCAATTACGCGACGATCGAGAACAAGCTCTATGGTATTCCAGCTGGCTTCACGACTCGTGTTGTGTATTACAACAAGAAGATGTTTGATGATGCCAAGGTTCCGTATCCGAAGGACGGATGGACATGGAATGATTTCCAAGATATCTCCAAGAAGCTGACGGATAAAGCCAAGAAACAGTATGGTTTCGGTGTTCGAGCAGAGAACGATACGTACGATCTGCAAGGATTTGTATGGAGTAACGGCAGCTCTTTTATTTCGAATGATGGCAAAACGATTAACGGCTTCATGAATAGCAAAGAAACAGCCGCAGCCATTCAAATGTTTGGGGATATGGTCAAGAACGGTTCGGCTGTGCTGGCCGGAGGCAAAGGACAACAAAGCGGTGAGGATATCTTCAAAGGAAGCAAAATCGCCATGTGGGAAAGCGGTATTTGGCCGCTGGAATCGTTCAAGGAAGCGGGAATTGATGTAGGGACTGTGGAGATGCCTGCGTTTCCAGGCAAACCAGTCAAAGGCGTGATTGCTGAGTCTGCCCTATCTATTGCAAAGGATTCGAAACAGAAGGATCTCGCTTGGGAGTTTATCAAATATTATGTTGGAAGTGAAGCGATCAAGATGCGCGTAGCGGATTTGCCGGTCAGAGTAAGTGTCGTAAACGAGCTTAAGAAAGATCAAGATCCTCTGTACAAGCCGTTTTACACAATGCTACAGCGCTCCGACAATTCGCCGGCATTCCTGCTCAATGCGAAGTGGAATGAAGTGAATCGTCAACTATCTTCGGCCGTAGAAGCAACCGTACTTGGCAGTAATGCACAGGAATCGCTGGATCAAGCTGTCAAAGACAGTGAGCGTTATTTGAAATAACATTTCTACAGAAAGAAGGTTAGGGAGATGGCTCAGACCTACCCGCAGCAAGCAAACGCAGGGAAACCAATGGCCAGCCTCAAGCCTAGAAGGAAACGAAGTTGGGGTGGGGTAACTCCCTACCTCTTCATTTTCCCATGGATCTTCGGATTCCTAGTGTTCACTTTAGGGCCGTTGTTATTCTCGCTTATTATTTCGTTTTTTGATTGGCCGATTGTAGGTAAAGTACGCTTTATCGGTTTAGGCAATTATGTGGATATGTTTACGAAAGATCCGCTGTTCTGGAAGTCGTTCGGCGTGACGATCAAGTTCGCAGCGCTGTTTGTTCCGCTCAATATAGCGGTTGCACTCGGACTAGCGATTCTGCTCAATCAGAAAATTCGCGGCAGCGCGATTTTTCGAACCGCGTTCTACCTGCCCTCTGTGATCTCGGGCGTGGCGCTAGCTATGATCTGGTCCTGGGTGTACAGCGGAGATTACGGCATTCTAAATTATTTTCTGTCGATCTTCGGTGTGCAGGGTCCGAACTGGTTGAATGATAAACAATGGTCTCTGGTTGCGATGGTCGTTGCAAGCCTATGGGGACAAGGCTCGATGATGCTCATTTTTCTCGCAGGGCTCAAGGGGATACCGAAGGATCTATACGAATCCGCTTCCATAGATGGTGCGGGTAAGCTCAGACAATTCTTCAGCGTTACGATTCCGATGCTCAGCCCGACAATTATTTTCAATCTTATTACGTCCATTATCGCGGCGTTCCAGCAGTTGACCCTTGCACTCCTTCTCACTGGAGGCGGTCCGATGAAATCGACGTATTTCTACGCGATGTATATGTACGAGAATGCATTTAAGTTTTTTAAAATGGGTTATTCCGCAGCAAACGCATGGTTCATGTTCCTTATTGTGCTCAGTCTGACGTTCCTTGTATTCAAGTCGTCAGAGGCTTGGGTGTTCTATGAAGGCGAAATGAAGCAGAAGTCACAGAAGAAAGTGAAATCCGGCGGAAGGAGGCGGTCTGCATGAAACGGATAATCGTATATATGTTGCTGATTATCTGCTCGCTGCTGTTCGTCGCTCCGCTGTTCTGGGCGGTGACGACGGCGGTGAAATCGCCAGCGGAGCTGTACCTTTTCCCGCCAAAATGGATTCCTTCGGTTTGGAAATTCAGTAATTTCGCCGATGCGTGGACGATTCAGCCTTTTAACTTATTCCTGAAAAATACCGTCATCGTGACGTTGATGTCAACGCTCGGCCAACTGATATCTTGTACGCTTGTAGCCTACGGGTTTGCGAGATTCCAATTTAAAGGGCGCGATCTGCTGTTTCTGATTGTGCTTGCTACGATGATGATCCCTTGGGAAGTCACCATGATCCCGCAGTATATGGAGTTTAACTACCTCGGCTGGATTAATACGCTCAAACCGCTTATTGTTCCGTCATGGTTCGGTTCGGCTTATTATATCTTCTTGCTGAGACAGTTCATTCTGACGCTTCCTCGCGAGTTAGATGAGGCGGCAACGATCGACGGGGCTAACAAATTTGCTATCCTTGTGCGGATCATTGTTCCGCTCATGGGACCATCGCTCATCTTAGTCGGCGTGTTTCAGATTATGAGCTGTTGGAACGATTATCTGGGACCGCTAATTTTCCTCAATGATCAGTCGAAATATACACTGACGCTCGGATTGTCGCAGTTCAAAGGGATGTTTGGCGTCGATATGCAGTCCATTATGGCAATAACCTGTTTGATCTCCATTCCGCCGCTGGCCGTGTTCTTCTTCGCGCAGCGCTACATTGTCGGTGGAATCGCGGGTACGGGGATTAAGGGGTAGATGGCTGAGGAGCGGAAGGTCACTTTAAGCTTGACGAGATCCGGTACCTTGTGGCGGTACTGTTAAGCTTTCGTGAGGTAGATAGGCTTCAGGAGATTACCAATGTTGTATTTCATACAACAATTCACACGCCTAAAGGCTATTTTGCAACTTGAAGTTGCAGTTTGTACAACATTTTTAGCCCATTTATTAAGAAATGGCCTGTATAGGAGCAAATTGTTGTACATGATGCAACAACTAATGGAAAAAGGCGACATTTAGGTAGCAATTGTTGCACTTTCTACAACATCATTCATCCGCGAACATGGATTCATTCATCTAGCAACCTCAATTGAGCATAGTTGAAGATTGAACCCGATCTAAGACACCTCAATGCAGAGCAAGATTAGATGAATGAATCGACGGTCTCCTTATTCCAATGGATACGCGTCGTGTGGACCAGATTAGGTTTTTTTTGAACAGAAGATCAATAGAGACATATAGAGAGAAATTCGAGAGGAGAAGCAGCCATGCGTAACGAGAAAGCGGCACGTGATTGGGATAATCTTGCGGTGTTAGAGCGCAACCGCGCGAAGAGCCGGGCATATTTCATCCCACATTCCGATCAAGCCGGAGCTTTAAGCTATGACCGAGGGAGCTCCCCTTGGTTCAAGTCATTGAATGGCAGTTGGAAGTTTCATTATGCGAAGGGGCCTGAATGGGCGCCGGATGATTTTTACCTAGAGAATTATGACATGTCTGGCTGGGATGAGATCCAAGTTCCGAGCCACTGGCAGTTGAAGGGTTATGGCAATCCGCATTATACGGACTTATATTATCCGTTCCCGGTAGATCCTCCGCATGTGCCTAACGATAATCCTACAGGCAGCTATGTGCGAGAGTTTGAGCTTCCACAGCATTGGGACGGCAGAAAACTGGCCGTGAAATTCGATGGCGTGGATAGTGCATTCCATGTATGGGTCAATGGGACATTCGTAGGTTACAGCCAAGGAAGCCGATTGACGTCAGAATTTGATCTGACCCCGTATGTAAAGCAAGGAATCAATCGTATGGCGGTGCGCGTCTATCAATGGTCAGACGGCAGCTATCTGGAAGACCAAGACATGTGGTATATGAGCGGTATTTTCCGGGATGTGTATCTGATTTCGGAGCCCTCAGCCACACGGATCGTGGACTATCGAATCGTTACTGAACTGGACGCTAACTATAGCGATGCGACTTTAGCAGTTCAAGTTGAACTGCATGGAAATGCCTTGCAAGGGAAACTCCAACTGCAGCTGCTGGATAATGAAGGTTCATTCGTGGTTTCAGCTGAAGAACAGATCACAGTCGCCGCTGCTGATCAGACGATTCTGGAATTTTCAATTCCAGTCACGAAACCTGCGCTTTGGAGCGCTGAAGCTCCTACTCTATATCATTTGACGATAGGCGTAGTGGATCAGAACGATAAAGTAGTGGAGACGGTTGCTCAGCGAGTAGGTTTCCGTAAGATTGAAGTGAAGGACGGCCAGTTTTTGGTGAACGGCAAGGCGATCATGCTGAAAGGTGTAAACCGTCATGATCACCATCCGGATACGGGACGCACAGTGACGCTGTCGACTATGATTCAAGATGTGAAGATGATGAAACAGCATAACATTAATGCGGTCAGAACCGCTCATTATCCGAATGATCCGCGGTTCTACGATATTTGCGACGAATATGGTTTATATGTCATGGAAGAAACGGATTTGGAAACTCACGGCTTTGAGCCTCTGGGCAATATTTCACGGCTAAGCGATGATCCTGCTTGGCAGGAAGCATATGTCGACCGCGTACGCCGTATGGTAGAGCGCGATAAGAATCATCCTTCCGTCCTGTTCTGGTCACTTGGCAATGAGTCCGGCTTCGGCTGCAACTTCCGAGCAATGTCGGCGTGGTGCAAACAAGCAGATCCAACCCGGCTCATTCATTATGAAGAAGATCGCGAAGCGGAAGTGTGCGATATTGTGAGCACCATGTACTCTTCTGTCGAGAAGATGGTAGGCTTCGGTCAGCTAGTTGATCATCCTAAACCGCATATCCTATGCGAATTCGCCCATGCCATGGGGAATGGCCCAGGCGGACTCAAGCCGTATTTCGATACCTTCGATACTTATAGAAGACTGCAGGGCGGCTTCGTCTGGGAATGGATCGACCACGGTATCCGCAGGAAAACGGCTGATGGTAAAGACGACTACGCTTATGGCGGAGACTACGGCGATGTGCCGAACAACAGCAATTTCGTCATTGACGGTCTTGTTCGACCGGAACGGACACCTTCCCCAGGTCTTATTGAATACAAGAAAATTATTGAGCCTGTAAGGGTCGAGTATATAAAAGATAATCGCATACGTATCATGAATCGCTACGATTTTGTAACGCTTGATCACCTCTATGCAGATTGGAGCGTGACCGTTGAGGGGCGAACCGTCCAAAGCGGTGTGCTTGTTCTGCCGCGAATTGGGCCTGGCGAAAGTGCAGAGCTGTATGTTCCTTTAGGAGCTGATCTGCAGCTAATCTTATTGGATCAGGGTGCGGAGCGCTGGTTGAATATCGGCTTCACGCTTGCGGCAAATTGCATCTGGGGTGAGCAAGGTCATGAGGTAGCTTGGGCACAGCTCGCTCTAGAAGCAGTTGGGAACGCAAATGATTCGTCCGCTCCTGAAGCAGCTAGTTTGCCTATGCGGAGTTTATCCTGCACAGAGGAAGGGCGTCGGCTCGTCATCGCAAACGATTCTTTCCGAATCGCATTCGACACCCGGCGGGCAGGAATCATCTCGCTGCGAATGAATGGCCAAGAGCTAGTGAATACAGGGCCGCGACTTAACTTTTGGCGTGCGCCGATTGATAACGATATGTATGTCCTGCCTGATTGGTACAAGGCGCATCTCAATAGGCTCAGCGAACGCATTGATGATTGTCGCTGGGAGCGGCTGGATGAGGGAACGATTCGGATAAATTGGACGTCTCGCATTGCACCTCCAGTATTCGACTGGGGCTTCCGATGTGAAACGACTTACACCATAACGGGCTCGGGTCTTATCGTGATCGACGTACATGGCGTTCCAGAAGGCAAGCCGCCTGCTATGCTTCCGAAGATTGGACTCCAAATGGAGATACCGGGAGACATGGAAGCTGTTAAATGGTACGGACGTGGTCCGGGAGAGAACTACTCTGACAGTAAAGAAGCAGGACGGTTCGGTGTGTATCGGAAGTCTGTAGATGAACTTTTCACGCCATATATTTATCCGCAGGAAAACGGTAACCGAACAGATGTAAGGTGGGTATCCATTACAGATGGTGCTGGAATCGGCCTACTCGCGGTAGGAGCACCAACACTTGAATTCAGTGCACGACGCTATACCGATGCTGACTTAGAAGCAGCCAAACATGCGAGTGATCTTGTTCCGCGGGATTTCATTACACTCAACTTGGATTACAGGCAGAATGGTCTGGGCAGCAACAGCTGTGGACCAGCTCAATCCCCTGAGAACACAGTCACATCAGAAGCATTCCGTTTCCAGATGCTGCTTAAGCCCTATCTATCCGAAGATGCCTCACCAGAGCGGTTGAGCCATCAAATGAGACTAGAAGCGAAAGTGAAACATCTACAACAGGAGGGTACAAATCATGCTTAACGCACAAGACGTATTGAACTTAACGGGAAAAATAGCAGTTGTGACCGGCGGAGCCTCAGGGATTGGCCTTGCGACGGCTGAACTGCTTGCCAGCTTTGGAGCATATTCCGTCCTTCTAGATATTAACGAAGCTCAGGGTGAACAAGCAGTGGCTGGAATTAAACAGCAGGGAGGCCAAGCAAGTTTCTACCGCTGTGATGTGTCTTCCTCTGCTGATTGCCAGCGTGTTGCAGCAGAAATTGATGCTGCACACGGACGAATAGATATTTTGTTCAACAATGCTGGAATTATTCGTCGTAAAACGGTCGTTGAGCTGGAAGAACGTGATTGGGACTTGGTTATAGATGTTTCCTTGAAGGGCGTTTATCTCCTGTCCAAATATATCATTCCGATCATGGAGCGAGAGGGCGGAGGCAGCATCATTAACTCAGGCTCTGGTTGGGGCCTAAAAGGCGGAGACCGCGCTGCTGCCTACTGCGCTGCCAAAGCAGGCGTTGTGAATTTAACGCGGGCTATGGCTATCGATCACGGCGTCGCTAACATTCGCGTGAACTGCGTATCGCCAGGCGATACGGACACGCCGCTGCTGCGTGATGAAGCGAAGCAGCTTCAGCGAAACGAGGCCGAATTCTTAATCGCCTCTGCCGGTGGCCGTCCGCTGGAGAGGCTCGGAACACCGCGAGATATCGCGAATGCGGTCCTGTTTCTAGCGAGTGACATGTCTTCTTGGGTAACGGGAAGCGTGCTTGTTGTAGATGGCGGGGGCATTGCTTAAGGGCGATTCCGTCCAGCTCCCGCTTTGCAGTTAAGAATCTATAAGTTATACAACGATGAATGGAGGCGTTACCTTTGCCTAATAACAGAACTTATGCCCATCCTTATATACCGAATACCGTGCCTGAGGTTCGTGATGCGATGCTGAAGGAAATCGGCCTAACCTCGATGGATCAGCTTCATGACGCCATTCCAGACAGCTTGAAGCTGAATCGGGAGATGAACCTCCCGCCAGCAATGACGGAATATGAGCTGCGCCGTCATATTGATGGTCTGCTCGCCAAGAACAAACACGGTGCCGCATATTTAAATTTCCTCGGAGCAGGCTGCTGGCAGCATTTTATTCCGGCTGTATGTGACGAAATCAATCAGCGTTCCGAGTTCGTTACGGCTTATGCCGGTGAACCCTATGAAGATCATGGACGATTCCAAACCCTGTTCGAGTATCAAAGTCTAATGGCTGAGTTGGTTGATATGGACGTCGTTAATGTCCCTACCTTCGACTGGGCACAAGCGGCTTCAACAGCGATTCGGATGGCGGGCCGCATCACAGGTCGCAGTGTTGCACTGCTTCCAAAGTCAGTCGACCCTGACAAAGTCATGATCATCAACAACTACTGCACACCTGTGATGGAGCTGCGTTTTGTTGAAATCAACGAGGCAACCGGCAAGATGGATTTGAATGATTTACGCAGCAAGCTATCCAGTGAAATAGCTGCGGTATACTTCGAGAATCCGGGTTACCTTGGCATCATCGAAGACCAAGGACATGAAATTTCGGAGCTTGCTCATTCCGTGAATGCCATCTCCATCGTTGGTGTGGACCCGATTTCACTTGGCGTTCTTCAGCCTCCGGGCCAATATGGCGCAGATATCGTCTGTGGAGATTTGCAGCCTCTGGGGATGCACATGAACTACGGCGGCGGGCAAGCCGGATTTATCGCGACGCGAGATGAAGAGACCTACGTCATGGAATATCCTTCACGGTTGTTCGGCATCGTGCCGACAGAGGTTGAAGGCGAATATGGCTTCGGCGACGTGGCCTATGAGCGCACATCCTTCGCGCTTCGTGAGAAAGGGAAGGAGTCCGTTGGTACCCAGACGGCATTATGGGGTATAACCGCAGGTGTTTATCTGTCCTTGCTTGGGCCAACCGGTATGCAGGAGGTCGGCGAGACCATCATGCAGAAGTCGCAATACGCGGCCAAGAAAATTTCCGCCATTCCAGGCATTTCCCTTCGGTTCGCAGAAACAGCTTTCTTCAAGGAGTTTGTTGTTGATTTCAACGATACAGGCCTAACCGTCGCTGAAATTAATGCGCGTCTGTCAGAAGCGGGAATATTCGGAGGCAAAGATTTATCGACTTCTTTCCCGGCATGGGGACAATGTGCCCTCTACTGCGTAACTGAAATTCATTCGCAGGCTGATCTAGATCGTTTAGCAGACACCATTCAAACCATCGTTCGCAAACCGTGATCGACTTATATAAAGAAAGGACGGAACGCCATGAAACGAATTCGCAGAGATCATAAAGTCCGTAATTTTCATCAAGCCAAATGGGATGAGCCGGTTATATTTGAGCTTCACCGTCAGGGTGAGCGAGGGGTAATTCCGCCAGGAACGGAGGCTGCCATTGCAGCTGAGGTGGGAGATGGCATTGGACGTATACCTTCTTCTATGAAGAGAAAATCAGCGCCGGCTTTACCCGAGATCGGTCAAGCCAAAGTACTTCGGCATTATTTACGCCTGTCCCAGGAGACTCTTGGCTCCGATATGAATGTTGAGATCGGACAAGGCACCTGTACGATGAAGTATATTCCGCGCATCAACGAAATGCTTATCCGTACGCCCCATATGATGGAGCTTCATCCCTTACAGGAAGCAGACTCCGTTCAGGGCATGCTGGAGATTTTCTATAAGCTAGACCTTGCGATGCGTGAGATCAGCGGGATGGATGCCTTCTCGTTCCAACCGAGCAGCGGTACGCAGGCTTTGCTTGCGATGGCATCGATCGTTCGTGCTTATCATGATTCGCGGGGTGAGGGAGATCAACGGGATGAGATCATTACGACGATTTTCTCCCACCCCTCCCAAGCTGCGACAGCTGCGGTCAAGGGCTACAAAATCATTACGCTGCACCCAGACGAAGACGGCTTCCCAGACATAGAGAAGCTGAAGAGTGTCATCTCCGAGCGAACAGCTGGTTTTGTCGTTGCGAACCCAGAGGATACGGGTATCTATAACCACCGCATTCGCGAGTTTACTGACATTGTCCATGAAGCGGGCGGAGTCTGCTTCTACGATCAGGCCAACGCAAACGGCTTGCTTGGCATCACTAGAGCGAAGGAAGCGGGCTTCGACATGTGCTTCTTCAATCTGCATAAGACGTTTGCAGCTCCTCATATGTGCGGCGGTCCGGCTACGGGTGCTCTTGGTGTAAGCGAGGAACTGAAACGTTTCTTACCTGGACCGCTTGTAGATTACGACGGAAGCCGTTATGTTTTGAAGAATCAGACGGCAGACAGCATTGGCAAAGTACGCAGCTTCCACGGGGTTGCACAGACTGTCCTGCGTTCCTATGCTTGGATTATGAGCCTCGGTCCAGATGGTCTGAAGGATGTCGCCCAAATTGCGGTTCTGAACAACAATTATCTCTATCATAAAATCCTGCAAATCCGCGGTGCGAGCGCACCTTATATCAAAGGACGCCGCCTCGAGCAGGTTCGCTACAGTTGGAAGCAGCTTACAGATGAGACTGGTGTCACAACAGAGGATATTACTCGCCGCATGTGTGATTTCGGCTTGCATTATTGGACGTCCCATCACCCGTATATCGTGAAGCAGCCGTTTACCTTGGAGCCGACAGAGTCGTATTCCAAAGAGGATCTGGACGAATACATCCATGCGCTGGAGCATATCTCGAATGAAGCCTATACACAGCCGGAAATTGTTCGGTCAGCTCCGCATAACAGCACCGTTCACCGGAACGATGAATCGTCCTTAGATGATCCGAAGCAATGGTGCATTACTTGGCGTGCGTATTTGAAAAAGACTCAACCAGTATAAATCGATCTATCCTATTATCTTGCTATCATCTATAATTATTAACAGAAAGGCCCCCGAGGGGCCTTTTTTGTTTGCAAGTATGAGGGATAAACTCTAAACACAAAAGTGGAATCCATTATTTTAATAAGGGATCCCACTTTATTCATTTGAGCATTCAATTGTAGAAAACTCATTGCTTTCTCATAGCCTCTGAAATAATTGTGAAATCCATGAGATCAATTTCAAAGTGTCCCATGCGAAAGCGATATCCCCAATTTCGGTTTCCCTTGGTGAAACTCATTCTCTCCAAGAGGGAATGGGCGGGAGCGTCAGTACACTCATAATAATCTATGTTGCGCCGATATGGAATGAAGGATTCACTCATAGGATACTCGTACACTTTGTCATCTCTCACTTGTCCAATTGCTGTAAATGCTTGTAAAGGTTCACCGCCGTTTAAATCCGTTTTTGGGGAGTAATAGATTAGCCAATCTCCCTGTCTCATTCGCTTTAAGGGAGCGGCTTTTCCGTGACATAATTGTGCAAAGCCGCCTTTTACTCCTCTCATGACGTGCGATTTAGAGACGACTCCGATCCAATAACGAAGATTATTATTTTCCATATCCATCACACAGCCTCGAGTTCAATTTTTCTGGCCAACCGGACAAGTGATTGGGCCGTATGAGGGATACGTTGTGAAATTTCTCCTCCGATTTGTGGCCCTAAAGTTTCAGCATTTGGACCGGTAATGGTCATCGTGTGAGTTACCCTCGTACCATTTTCTTTCGAATCGATGTCATGTGAGAAACTAATACTGATGCCAGCTGCAGGCATATGCGTTATGTCTGAAAAAGACCGTAAAGGCTTTACTTCCACGATCATGTATGCCAGCGCATCCCGCCCTTTCGGCTGTAATGTGCCTTTTGTTCCTTCTTTAAATTCATCAAATAGTTCAACGTGAACAAATTCATCCCATTCTTTCCATGTGTCGATGTTGCTGTAGAGATCCCAAATGGTTTCCGCCTTCGCATCGGTTGTAACGCTGTGTTCGAATTTCCACATTTTAATTGCTCCTCTTTTTATGGTTAGTCAGCTGTAAATTCTCGGGCCAACGGTGCCAATTTTGATTGTCTTGAGATATTTCTCCTTTTCTGATGTAGGATTCTCCTACTTGAAGTGAGAATATGTTCATTATAACAACCTGCTCTTGACAACGTATTGTCAGGAGCAAGACGGAGGTTTTTTCATGAAACGTTCTGATCGTATGCTTGCGATTCTTCTGGAACTACAGAGAAAAGGGGTAGTGCGTGCCGAAGATTTGGCAAGGCGCTTCGAAACGAGCGTCCGTACGGTGTACCGTGATATGGAGGCCCTCTCGATATCAGGCATACCACTCCGCTCAACACCAGGTATTGGGTATGAGCTCATGGAAGGGTTCTTTTTACCTCCAATTCAATTTACGGCTCTAGAGGCGTCTATGCTGTTACTCGGAAGCGACTATGTAGCCAATACTTTTGACAGCACATATGCTGAAGTTGCGCATGCAGCACAAGAGAAAATAGAGGCAATTATGCCTGAAAAGCAACGGATACAGGTTCAACAGCTGCGTGACAGTATTCATCTTCTGAACTTGGACGAAGCTTTTCATGCCCCGAACATCACGGAATCCGATCAAGAAATATTAGGGCTTGTACGCAGAGCCGTTTTGGAACAACGTGAGCTCTCTTTTACGTATAGAAGCCGCCGATCTTCCCCTTATGCATCCGAAGAACCCTCGTGTGCACGAAACGCTCATCCTTACGGACTCGTTCATCTGAGAGGAATCTGGTACTTTGTAGGTCATTGCACCATGCGCAATGAACTGCGTCAATTTCGTTTGGAACGTATGGAGTCTGTTACTCTGTTGACAAGCAACTTTGAGCGTCCCTCCGAATTTCGGATGAGCGAGTATGAGCCAGAACAAAACTTTCTAGTAGAAGTGACCGTATCGTTCGCGAAAGAGGCACTTCCTTGGGTTCGAGAAAATCCCTCTTTCTATTTAACAAATTTGGAAGAACGAGAGGACGACGTCCTTGCGACGCTGCATTGTCGAAATGAACAAGATATTCTGCAATGGGTACTCAGTTGGGGGCGGTACGCACGCGTGTTACAGCCACAATCGTTGCGCGAGAGCATCAAAGATCACGCAGCGTTCCTTGTCGATGCTTATCGGGAACCGGAACCTTCTTGAGATTTTTGAATCATGAATTACTTGGGAAAAGAAGGAATTGACGTGTTAATCGATAATATAATATAAAAAGACAAATACCGCCCATTTTCGACAAGGAGTGTACAAACATGATGCATCCGCATACGGAACTGCGATACATTGATGACAAGATCGGTTTCGGGGTTTTCGCTACCAGGCTCATTCCCAAAGGGACGATTACTTGGGCGCTTGATGATTTGGATCAAATTCTGGAGCCGGAAGCGGTACAGACGCTCGAGGAAGATAGGAAGAAGCTAGTTCTAAAGTACTCCTACCGCAATCAGGACGGGAAGTACATTCTTTGTTGGGATAATGGTCGCTACGTGAATCACAGCTTCCATGCTAACTGTATTGGAACGGCGTACGAGATTGAAATCGCGGTCCGTGACATTCATCCTGGGGAGCAATTAACGGATGATTACGGCTCGCTGAATGTGGATGAACCCTTTGAATGCTTCCCGGAGGAAGGGACCGACCGAACGCGAGTGATGCCCGGCGATTTGCAACACTACGCTGATGTCTGGGATGCTCAGGCGTTAGACGCTTTCCAGCACTATTATGAGGTCGTACAGCCACTGGCGCATCTCATAAGGCCGGAATTTCAAGATAAAGTAGAAATCGCTGCGAAAGAGCAGCGATTGGTGGATTCCATTCGAGCCATTCATTTTGACCGTGATTCCAAGAATGTTGTCAAATGAGGAGCACGCTTCATTAAGTCTTGGAAAAATTCACGCTGCAGCGTGATAAAGACGACGGGTGTTAGTGTGTGAATTGTAGCAGTACGGGGAATGTTGCGAAGTAACGCCACTTCCCCAAAGAAATCGCCGTCGGACAGGACGGCAAGCCGATCATTGGTTCCGGTGCTGTTCTTTTTCAACACTTCGACCTTGCCCCTCACAATAATGTAAAACTTATCCCCCAGATCCCCTTCGTGGATGATCGTTCGCTCTTTGGCATAGGATTCCGTAACGAAAAAGTGGGATATATCTCGTAATAGCGATTCATCCATTTCTGAAAAAATCGGAAACAGCTTCAGCCGCCCCGAACTAACCTCCACGTGATAGCCGTCCTCGCTAATGTCGAAGCCAGTCTGCTTCGTCCACGATTGCTTATAACGTCCTTCCGGCAGCTTGAGTAATTCCTGATGACTGCCTTGCTCGGCAATTTCGCCTTGATTCAGCACATAGATACAATCGGCATGCTCGGCCGATGCGAGACGGTGGGTCACGGATATGACGGTTCTAGCAGCCGTTATTTGTTGTAACGTCTTGTTGATCGCCGCCTCTGTGGACGGGTCAAGCGCCGAGGTCGCTTCATCCAGGATAAGAATGGCCGGGCCCCGAATGATGGCACGGGCGATCGCGACGCGCTGCCGCTGACCGCCGGATAGTCGTCCACCACGCTCGCCGACATCTGTATCGTACCCATCTGGAAGGCTCACGATGAAATCGTGAATTTCGGCTAAGCGTGCTGCCTCCATCACTTCCTCGTCACTAGCTTCGGGCTTGCCGAGGCGTATATTTTCACGTATGGAGGATCGGAAGAGGAAGCTTTCTTGAAACACGATGCCGATTTGAGAACGGAGCGATGGCAGCGCAATTTGACGGATGTCGGTTCCATCGTAGCGCACGGAGCCCATCTGCGGATCATAGAAGCGCATCAGCAAGTTAATGATCGTGCTTTTGCCGGAGCCGCTGGCTCCAACAAATGCAGCAAAGGTGCCTTTGGGAATCGTCAGGCTGATGCCGTTCAAACTGCGCTGCTCCGGGCTATAAGCGAACGTGACGTTGCGAAATTCAATGTCGCGTTCAAAATGCGGCAGATGATCGGCTTGTTCGTTGCTGGGAACGCTCGGCTGCTCATCGAGCAGCTCACGGACCCGCTGCATACCGGATGTCGCCTCGATAAATTGAGGGGCAAGCCAGGTTATCGCCGCAACCAAGTAGCTCAGGCTCAGTAGAATCGCGCTGAAGGCGAGCAGCGAACCGATAGAGAGGATGCCATAGTAAGCAAGCACCGATCCCACGCAAATCGTCATCAAGTTCAAAATCATCGTGCCCAAATTGGTCGTACGGTCGATCAGGAAATTTAAAAAGCTGGATCGGGTTGATAACTTCCCGTATTGCAACATACGGTCGGCAAAGCGTCCAATCATTAACGGCTGAAGCCCGAACGCTTTAATGACCGGTTGAGCACTCACATTTTCCTGTACGGTTGTGGCAATACTGGCCTGCTCTTCTTTTAACTGATAACTGGCATCATAAGCCTTCTGACCGAATAATTTCGGACCGATCAAACAGAGCGGCAGTCCAATCACCGCAAGCAGCGCAAGCTGCCATTGCAGGACGAATAGCACCGCTACATTCAAAATAAGCCCTAGTATAGATAAAAGCGCGTAGGGGATCAGCTTAATAAACGTATCGATGGAAATGAGATCATTATTGAACCTAGAAACGATGTCGCCACCGCCCATTCGATGGAAGAAGTCGGTAGAAAGGCTCTGCAGCTTCTCAAAAAGCTGCTTATAGTAATTCGTCACGATGCGGGAGCCGAGACTTGCGAACATGCGATCGCGGTACATACCCACCACGACGGATGCTAGAGCGCCTGAAACCATCAATGAAAGAATAAGTAGAAGCAGGTTATACTGCTGCGGAACGATGGCCAAATCAATAATGAATTTGTAGCTGAGCGGCATGAACGTTTCGAAGGCCAGCTCTACAAGGAGAGCGGCAAGCAGAAGTGTAGTCTGCAGTTTGTACTGAAGGAAAGAGAAACAGAGCAGACGGACAAAGGAAAACATAATAACCTCCCAGGACTAAAGAACCATTTCCTTTATTTTAACATCAGGTTTGGATTTGGTGTATAGCCCCGACATTCATATTCCGTAAATCAATCCAATATATGATATTGGAAATGTGTAGATCCGTGATATATGATGGGGATAGAAGGGATCGTGACCGAGAATGTCAGAAGAACGATTAGCTGTATTAGAAGTACATATCGATCAGGCTGGTTATGATGAGGTGCCAGATATTGTTAAAAATGTTCACTTTGATGTTCGACAAGGTGAACTGGTGGGTCTATTAGGCCCAAATGGAGCTGGGAAGAGCACGACAATTAAGAGCATCCTTGGTTTATTGAAGGATTTTAAGGGTAAAATCTCCTTTATGGGTGAACGAAAAACCTATGGTTACATTCCGGAGCATCCGATTCTGTATGATGAGTTGACGTTGTGGGAGCATATGGAATTTGCAGCTTCTGTCTACGATCTGGATCGAACGGTTTTCCTAGAGCGTGCAGATGATCTCTTGCATCGGTTCCGACTATTGGATGAAAAGCATCAACTGCCTGGGAAATTTTCCAAAGGGATGCAGCAGAAAATTATGCTAATCCTCGGCTTTTTGAATAAACCAGATGTGTATATTGTAGACGAGCCTTTCATAGGATTGGACCCGAAAGCGATTAAAGATTTCTTAGGGATGTTGGATGAGGAACGCAAACGCGGTGCAGGTATTTTGATGAGTACCCATGTGTTAGATACAGCAGAACGAATTTGTAGTTCGTTTGTACTTCTTTCAGGTGGCAGATTGGTAGCAAATGGAACACTGCAGGATATTAGGCAGCAATGCGGCATGCCTGAAGCGCCATTGTTCGACTGCTTCCATTCCTTACTATGAAGGGGGACAATGGGTTGAAGAGCAGCTTTCAGGTTTTCACACGAAGAGTGCGTTCGGATTGGCATTTCCAGTATCGGGCTTTGCGAATGGCTGTGGATTGGGTTATTGCGATTTATTTTGTCATTCCACTGATGATTGTGGCTGGTTATCAATATTACTCTTGGTGGGCGACTCAGCCTTCTTGGTTTAGTTGGATATCGATGTTTTTAGTTACCATGGTCTTCTATGTATTCTCTTGGCTTGGAACCATTCGATACTTTGTTGAGGAGGGGGATCAACTTTTCCTCCGTCAGAACCAAAAATGGTTTCGGCATCTCATGCTGCTCGGCTATAGATACTCTCTTGTGCTGCAGGGAATCACGACGTTAATATTGATGCTCGTATTTCTTCCTTTATTAGTTCAATCGTATTCCTATAGCGTGTTACAAGTTATTTGTTTATGGCTGCTTACCTATTTGCTGAAAATTAACTTAGGTTTGCTTCGCCAATTGCTTGCACTTCGTTTATATGGCATTGTGCTATGGTTGTTGCGGATTGTGGTTTTTGGAGGTCTATTCTTCTTGTATCAAGTGTTAGTTACGAAGGTTAGTCATAACTCTTACTATAGTTGGACGGCTATTCTTCTTTTACTAGTGCTGGTTGTTTTCTTAAGCAGAATACGGCTGGAAGAGAAAGGGGCTTTCTTCGCTGATATCGCCAGAGAAAGAGATGCACGGATGCGTATTGTCTCTCTGATGTTAATTCGTGTTATCGAGCGGAAAAGGAAACCGACACGGAAGTATCCCCTTTTATTCGGGAAATCGCAGCGCTTGTTCAAAGGGAAAGGTGCCAGCAACGGAATCGCTGATTTATTAACGAAATCCTTTTTTAGAAATGGTACACAGTGGAAGCAAACGATACAGTTCGTCGCTGTGATCAGTGGAGCTATGTTTATTTTGCCGGGCGCCCTTAAAATTACAGTCTGGATCGTTGCTGCATGCCTATTGGTATTTTGGAGAAAATCATTTTGTAAAGATGAATTAACAGCTCCGTTTTTGACTCTTTTTCCAATACAGGACACAGCTAAACATCAAGCTCTCCAAACTGCAATTCCTATCCTTGTGATGCCGGCGTTGATCTTAATCAGCCTATGCATGGGGATCTCTTTCTTCACCTGGTGGGGACCTGTACTGATGGTCGGTGCCGCAATTCCGTTAGCTTATGGGACTTCTTCTGTATTTACAAGTTGGTATTGAGTAGGGAGTTATACTTAAGGTATGAATGAGATCAAACAAGCCCAGTGCCGTTTTTGGCACTGGGCTTGTTTGATCATGAACTTATTTGACTAGAGCATTGAAAACATTCGCTTCACCTGCGCCGTATAAAGCATCATTGCCGGTTTGGCCGTAATCGTTTGCTGTTTTTTCAATTAACGCAGCTACTTGAGCAGGCTTCAGCTCCGGATGAGCCGCTTTAATGACGCCTGCAATACCAGCCACTTTCGGAGCTGCCATGGATGTACCGTGGAGCAGCGCGTAGCTATGCAGGTTAGAAGTGAAGTACGAAGGCAAATAAGTAGGCCATGTGCTTAGCGCGCGATAATGGAAATCCCGTTGGTTCAAATCCAGAGTTGCAGCATATACGGGCCCGTTGTCGCCGCCTGGTGCGGCTACATCGATTTGATTTAACCCATAATTGGAGTAAAATGCGATACTGTTCGTCGACCACTTGTTCGAGGATGAAACATTGATGACACCATTGATTTGGCCAGGTGTTTCTGTTGTTTTCCCTTTAAATACGACGCCAGGGGAACCGTAGGTAGCGTTTAGATAAGCGGTCATCGCTTTGTTATCGCGTAGGTTGAGGCCTTCATTACCAGCTGCCGTTACCACCGTTACATTATGGTTCACAGCATATTGAATGGCACGTTTCCAAAGCAAAATGTCAGCAACATCCGAATATTTGGTTCCATCTACATAATACTTTTGGGAGTCAAATCCGCCGATCGACATGTTAATGACGTCAACCTTATCGTTCGCCGCCTGAATGATAGCAGCTACAATCCAGGCCGTAGGCGCACCTTGTCCGCCGGGGAATACGCGGTAGGAGCGAATGCCAAGATTTGGGCCGACCCCTCTTACTTTACCGTTCCCGGCAATCGATCCAGCCACATGCGTTCCGTGTCCTTCGCGGTCCAGTAGATCGTTAGGATCACCGGTTTCGCTGGTATCTGTTCCTGCGGGTACAAAGTTCATGCCTCCGAGGAAATTAGCTTTTAAGTCGGGATGATTGGCATCAATACCGCTATCGATAACGCCAACAACGGCCTTATGTGTGCCGCCTGTGCCGCCGGTTTCAATCGCAAACGAAGCTCCGTCATTCGTCACTTTCTTAATGTCCCACTGATAATCCCAGTAGCTGCTCGTTGCTTCCGGCTGGGGAATATCTGTAACTGGTTGACCGTCAGCTGCGGAGGGATCTACGGTACCATCGCTTAGCTTATGTACCATCTGAACGTTGGCAGCAGCGATATCTTTGAATGCCTGCAGCTTGGTCATAAATTCGGTGCTGGACGAACGTACCTCCAATCCTCCAATCTCAGGAATGGCCCGAACAACTTGCCCGCCTGCCGCTTGAATCATTGCAGCATAACCAGTCGGAAGCTGGTTCGAGAATGCGATTACATAGGTTTTGGCTGAAACTGTTGTTCCACCTGTGCTGCTCTTCGATGAAGCCATTGCAGATATGCCGCCACCCATTACTGTTGAGACAGCCAAGATGCTGGATACGACCAGGGTTGTCCACTTACGCTTCATAATAGCCCTCCTTCAATTTAAGAGAAATTGCCGTTCTAATAAATTGTAAGTGAAAGAATACATGAATAACATGGGTTGGTCGAACCAAATGTGATGTCGATTCCATTCTTTTTTTGACGAATGGTCAATTTAATCTATATTAGCAAAAGTCGATCTCACCTTTGTTTGAAACTTAAGCGAAATGACGTTTCATTCGGACTAGAATCAAACGTGACGTCTCCATTATTTTTGGTCATAATTTGCTTACATATGGCTAGTCCAAGACCGGTGCCATCTTTTTTGTTTGTCACAAAAGGAATGAATAGGGAGTCTTTTATCTCAGGGGGGATTTCAGGTCCATTGTTGGAAATGATAATTAAGAATTCATCTTCTTCCAGCCTGGAAGCGATCATTAAACTTTTCTCGCCTTCCTTTTCTGACAAAGCGTCTAAGCTATTATTCAGAATATTTGAAAGAACCTGTTGAATGGCAATTTTTTGAACCTCGAGCTTAATGTCTTCCCCTTGCTGAAAAATTAACTCAATATTATCGTTTACCAATCTAGGCGAAATCAATGCTAGGACGTTGTCGATGATAGATGTAGAAGACACCTCATCAAATCTTTCCTCGATGGTATCCTTTTTTGAAAAACTGAGGAATCCTGCGATCTGCATTTGAATGCTCAGAAGTTCACTTTCAATCGTATCCAGATAGGAGTTGATTTTTTGGTAATTCTGAATCGATATTTGGTTGCGTAAGATTTTTAAAAAACCAAGTATGGCTGTCAGTGGATTTCTGATTTCATGCGCCATGCTTGCCGCCATCTTCCCGATAATCGTCAGGCGAGCTTCATGCAGCTCCGTGATCGTCTTTTCTTGCCCCGACAGCAGCTCTTTGGTAACGGTATTGTATTGATGGAGAAAATGTCTTTCATATAAGCTGACCCGAGCAATGATTTTCCTAGTCAGACTCATGGGAATCGTTTTTCCTCTAGGGTTTTCTTGAATGAACCATAATATGGCATCAATCCACAGTTGACCGCTATGCACAACATGGCTAATTGAAACATTTCTCATCAAAAACAGCTTTTGGGACTCAGGGATCGCTAGGAAGGTAGAATGCTCTGCCGCGGGAATATGAAGGTCTGACATGAATTTATAGAAGACATCCGCATCTTTTTTCAGAACTTTTCTGTTATATTCAGGATAACTATGAATGAACTCACGAATCCACTTCGCAATAATCTGATTTTTATATTTTTTTATGATCATCAGGTGCTTCTCATCATTCATCTCGTTTGCTCCCTAAAGAAGTTATTCTTTATTAGGGTTCGACGAAATTGGAACAGTTCCTGTTCCTTCGTGTTTATTTTAGTTGGGAAGCACACCGGTGAGGAACGTGCTAAGTATTTTCCTCATACATGTTGACAATAATAGGTTCAAGGTATATATTTATCTTAAATTAAAGATATTTTAATCAAAGATATTTTCGGGAGGTGATTTTTATGCCTATTCCATTAGATGATGCTCACGAGACTTCCCTTAAGCTGTTTGTTGTTCTTTCCAAGGCTTACAAAGCGATCACGGAGCAAGCTATAAAGGATGCGAAACAATACGGTTTGTCACCTTCAGAATTTATGATTCTTGAAGTGTTATATGCGAAGGGGAAAATTCCTCTGCAGCAAATTGGAGAGAAAATATTAATTACAAGCGGCAGTATCACTTACAATATCGACAAATTGGAAAAAAAAGATCTTCTAAGACGCGTGCCTTCACATGAAGACCGTAGGGTGATCTATGCTGAAATTACGGACGCTGGAAATGAATTGTTTAATCGGATCTTTCCCGAACATGCCGCTAAAATCCATTCTTTAATGAAGGCTGTTACGCAAGAGGAGCAGCAAGTGGCGATTGAACTGCTCAAGAAATTGGGAAAAGGAGTGCTGGAGGGGTAGGCTGGACGCATGAGATAAAATTAAAATTTAGGAGGTTGTTCAATATGCAAGCACGAGTGTACACACCTGCCATGCAGGGAATTGGTGAATTTGACGGTGGGAAAATCAAAGAACAAAAGCCGATTGGCTTTCCAGGTGAAGGATCGGTTATCAAGCGAGTGGGCCCCTTATTTTATTGGGCATGGGCCACTTCAAGTGCCGAAGCCATGATCGGCCTGCATCCTCATCAAGGCTTTGAGATTATGACTTATGTGGTAAAAGGCAGTGCCTTTCACGGGGATACCTTGGGTACTGACAGCACAGTGGGTGCAGGCGGGGCGCAGGTCATGCAAACAGGCTCTGGTGTTAGTCATCAAGAAAAAATAAGTGCCGATGCGGAGCTTTTTCAAATTTGGTTTGAACCTGAATTGACGGAAGCGGTTCGGAGAAAGCCAACCTATCGCCAGTATGAGCATGAAGAATTTCCACAAGTAAGCCATGCAGCAGGGTATAAAGTGAAAACGGTAATTGGTACAGATGCTCCCGTACAATTGGTTACTGATATTGAAATGTGGGATGTTGAAATAAATAGCGGCGCCCATTATCAACATAAGATTGATGCCGGTTATTCATTAACGGCTTTAGTCATACGCGGGCAGGGAACATGGGGTGAGTCAGGTACATCGAAGCAACCTGTACAGTTCCATCATAAAGATTTCATCCTTGCTGCTACTGAATCAGAGACAGAGGTAGCAATTACGAACTCGGACGAAGAGATAATGCGGCTGATTCTCATCAAGGTTCCAACGACGGTTCCTTATCCACTCTATCGTAAAAGATAATTGTGGGTTCCGTTTTACGTCAAATGTCCTGGGCAACAGCCAACGGCTATGAATATCATGCTGTCTTGATCGCGGCAGCCATTGGCAATCGGATGTGCTACATTTTGTTTTGTTATTATTTCGAGAAGTGTAATCAATGATATTACCTAACCGGTCAAATTCAAAATTACAACAATTAAGCAAGAGCTCTTTTAACTTCTCCCTGCCGCGCTGCACTCTAGATTTTGCCCCGGAAAAAGAAATACCTAGTTGCTCACTTAGTTGTTTTTGAGTGTAGTCGCCTAACTCGGTTAGTTCAAGGGCATGCTTATAATTATCTGAGAGCTGCCCCACCATTGGTCTGATACAAGAGGCTATTTCCTTAATAGCCTCATTTAGATCCTCAGTTTCCACTAAAGGTACATCTATTGGTAATTCAACCTTCGGTTGGAATTGCTCTCTTCTGTAATAATCAATGATGCTATTTCGCGTAATTTGATAGATCCAAGATTGCAGTTTCTGATCGTCCTTTAGAGTATCTAAATTAGCGTGTATTTTCATAAAAACATTCTGTAAAATGTCATCAGCATCGTGCTCACTTTTTACCCGTTTAATAATGAAATTCCGCAAAGGACTGTAAAATGATCTCCATACTTCCTCGGTGTTCATACTCTTCCCTCCAGAATTGTTTTATTACAGAGACGTACGAATTTGCAAATGGATGCACTTTCTCGAGAAATTTTTATGTTCTTTAAAATATTATAGGCCCCCTAGCAAAATTATTTGCCGGGGGGCCAAATCAATTTAGATCATTTGTTAAATAATTTCTCTAATGCCTCACGCTGGGGTTGCTTAATACTAACAACAGGGCGAATGCTTTGCGCTAATTTCTCAGCTTCTTCGATAGTTTGGCTCTTACCTAAGGCTAACAACGTGCCAATGGCCACGGCGCCAGTGCGACCTTTTCCACCACCGCAATGGAACCCAACCTTTTTACCGTCTTTATAAGCCTCTACAACGTGATTAATGGCTTGTTGGAATAGTTGGTCCTGTGGTCCCTCTGCATTATCTCCTAGGGGGACTCGGAGCCATTCTACGTTGCCTGCAGGATAGGCACACTCGGTAGCTTCTCCACGCAAATCAACTATTAGTTCAACGCCTTCATTAATAACCATATCCTCGACGTCAGAAGCTCCGCCCAAATAAATTTTATCTTCGACTAATGCCTGATAGTTTTTTCTGCATAATGAACGAACTCCTTATTTTTTCTTAAAAGATGTGAATTCAATCGTTACAGGTGCGGAGGGCGCGGATGGAGGAGCGCAACATAAAGACATATCCTGCAAATCTCCAGCAGATTCAAATTCAGAATCTTCTTTTGTGTAGAATATTTCCCATGCGTTTCCATCTGGGTCATAAACCCATACTTTATCTTGAACCGCATAACAGCAAGTCGTATTCATTTCATCGATGAGAAGAAGCCCGCTTTGTCTCAAACGCTCACCCATAGCCAGAACCTCTTCGGTGTTATCCACTTGAAATCCCAAATGATTGAGGACGCCTTTTTTCTCAAAAGGGCGTACATTTAAAGAGAAGTGAAGGGATGGATTGTCTAACTCGAATTTAGCGTAATTGTCTTTTACTTTAGAAGGTTCCGCACCAAAGAAAGCTCGATAAAAATCAAGCGACTTTTGAAGGTCTGAACAGTTAATCGCAACGTGCATTCTTTTGATCATATTACTTGCCTTCCTTCAAGAATTGCTCAATCCGGCTCTTAATGGAATCACGTACTTCACTGAATTTAGCTGTAATTTCTTCTTCTGTTCCGGTTGCTTTTGCAGGGTCATCAAATCCCCAATGCCATCTTTCAGCCTTATCGTTACGTACAACAGGGCAGTGTTCGTCAGCATGACCGCACAACGTAATAATGTAATCAGCGCGGCCTAAAATCTCAGTGTCAATCACGTCAGATGTATTGTTCGAGATATCGATTCTTGCTTCTTTCATTGTTGCAACAGCACGTGGATTCAAACCGTGTGCTTCTAGTCCTGCACTTTTAACTTCATATTTGTCACTACCTAGTGCTTTTAAAAATCCGTCTGCGATTTGGCTACGACAAGAGTTACCTGTGCAAAGAAAATATACTAATTTTTTGTCCATATTCGAACATCTCCTTATTCCTGTATTGTTTTATAAACTAGTGAAGCAAAGACAGCTCCAAGAACTGTTGCAACTAGGTATAACCATAAGTGTTGTGTTGCACCTGAAACTATAGCGGGTCCAAGGGAACGTGCTGGGTTCATGGAAGCTCCGCAAATCGGACCTGCAAACATAGCCATTAGACCAACGGTACCTCCAATAGCAACACCAGCAAATTCTTTAATTGCTTTACCATGTACAGCAGAACCCAAAATAACCATCATTAGAACAAAGGTTAAAATGAATTCCAGAATGAAGGATTGCCCTTCCGAAAAGCTGGGAAGAGTTGCCCCCAAGTTGGCGACATTGCCAAAAAGAAGCAACGTTGTAAAACTTGCAAAAAGCGCCCCTGCAAATTGTATGACAATATAAAAGATGCTGTCTCGCAAAGAGATATCTCCTCTAACCAAAAAGCCAATAGTGACAGCAGGATTAAAATGAGCGCCTGAAATATGTCCAAACGTATAAATCAGAGCCATAACGACAAGTCCAAAAGTAATTGCGACACCAACATGGGAGATGCTTTTCGTGATATCGTCAATAACCATCGCTCCTGGACCTGCAAAAATTAAAAAATAAGTACCAATAAACTCAGCAATCAACTTCTTTTTTAACATTCAATTATCCCCTTAATCACAGCAATTTGAATCTTCACAGGTTAGCTTCTCTACTTTATCTTTTTGGGAAGGGAGGTACTTGAATAATTCGGTTAGGAAAGGCTTATCTTGGGTAGCAAGTGAATAGTACACCCACTGACCTTTTTTTGTTTCTTTAACGAGACCGCCATCTTTTAATTTGCGCATATGCTGGCTAATATTTGGCTGACTGGTCTGCAATATTTCTACAAATTCGCATACACATAGGTCTCTTTCTTGTAGCAATAGAAGGATAGATAGTCTGCATTTATCACCAACTAATTTTAAAGTATCGACCATATTTTCAATTTCAATCATCATTAGCCTCCTTACAATGTTACATTCATGCCTTTTAGCAGATCGATAACTTTTTTCTCAATTTCATCCCTTGTTTTGTGCAGTTCTTCAATGTCTCCATCACTATGTACTAAAGGATCTAGGATATTCCATTGTACATTCGTGATCCCAAAAGGAACAACAGGACAACGTTCAATTAAATTCTCGCACAATTTAACAATGACATTGGAGGCTAAAAAGGTCTTCATATCAATCTTTTTGGAAGCATGATCTGAGATATCAATGCCGACTTCTTTCATAACCGCTATAGTCAGGGGATGTATTTCACTCGCTTCTAGTCCAGCACTTTCAGCAATGACATTCTCTTTCCCGTAATGTTTGGCGAATGCTTCAGCAATTTGACTTCTACAGCGGTTTTGAATGCACAAGAAGTAAATACGTACAGGTTTCTTCACGATAATCAACCCCTTCCATTTGTTTATTATTATATAATTATTTGATTATATAGATAAAGTTAAGAATTTGTAAAGAATATAGAAATCTATGCATCGAAGCGCAGGAAGCCCCAAAAAATGTTCTGTTCATTCCATGAAATTCACTTGCATAACGAATACGTGTTCGGTATATAATATTTAATACGAATACATGTTCGCATATGGTG
>NZ_WHOC01000067.1:0-656 GCF_013141785.1 Paenibacillus germinis | reverse complement strand
GAAGTCCACGCCCTTTAAGACTTGATGCTGCTTGTAGGATTTTTGCAGCCCAATCACTTTAATTGATGTGTTTTGCATAAACTTCCCCCTCCTTATCGAACAGTAACCTTGGATAAATCGGCCCCCATGCCTTTAAGCGAAGCATAGGTCAGCTTATCCATGACTGCGCCGTCAAAGCAAATGGTTTTGAAGGCACGGTAATACTTATTGGTCAATGAAAAGAACGCCTGAAAAGACACATTCTTGAGTATAGCGCCCCTAAATGAAACTTCGTTTACTGCCGATTTGTCAAACTTAACGCCGATAAAGGTTTGCCCGTCAAAACGCAGCCCGCTCAGGTCGGAATATTCGAAGTCCACGCCGTCAAAGATACAACCTTCAAAGATTGTTTTTCTAAGGTCGATCTTGCTTAGCGTGACGTCGGTCAGTTTTACACCTGTGAATTTGGCTCCATCCATCCCCGAAACACTGAAGTTGGTGCGTACAAGGATCGACTCATTGAAGCTTACATTCGTAAGGTCAGTTGCAGTTAGGGTACAGTCCGTCAGATTTGCGCCGTCAAAATTGGCTTCACGTAAATCACTGGTCTTAAACGAACTTCCGGTCAAGTCAGCGCCCGCAAAGTCGGCACCGCGTAACGCGCTAGCATTAAATTG
>NZ_WHOC01000066.1:0-16237 GCF_013141785.1 Paenibacillus germinis | reverse complement strand
TTAGATTTACATAGCAGTTCCGGGACGTAGCTCAGCTTGGTAGAGCACCTGCTTTGGGAGCAGGGGGTCGCATGTTCAAATCGTGTCGTCCCGATCATAGTAAAGCATAATCTAGTAGTGATTTCACTGCTAGATTATGCTTTTTTTGTGTTTTCATACAGTTAGCCGATTCGATTAATTGCATTGATGTTGTATAGTAGTAAATGAAGGTGGTGGCAAGAGGATTTAGATATACATAGTGGGCTTGAAGCTTGGTCGGGGATTACTTTTTCCGTCAGCTTTCTGGCGAGCGCGTTGATCGCACCGTATTGGGGATCATTGGCCGATAAATATGGCAAGAAGCCCATGCTGATTCGCTCTGGATTAAGTTTAAGTGCTGTTTACTTCATTAATTATTTCGTCAATGATCCCTATGCCTTCATTCTCGTTCGCATTTTGCAGGGCCTTATGGCCGGATACATACCAGCTTCCATTGCGTTAGTCAGTACGAATACACCAGAGAAGGAAGTGGGTTATGCACTTGGTGTGATGTCAACTGCGACTGCGGTCGGGAGCATTCTTGGGCCATTATTTGGAGGCATGCTGAGTCATTGGGTGGGTACACGGGTGTGCTTCATGGTGTCTGGTTACATCATATTAATATCTGCCGTAATTGCTCTAGTGGGTGTCAAAGAAGTTCATCGAAAAACAGATGGCATACGTCCAAGCGTGATACTAGACTTGAAGCAAGCGGCAGCTAACAAGCGCTTAATGTGGGTTTTTGGGATGACCCTATTAGTGGCTACCTCGGTTATGATATTGGAGCCATTACTGACCATTTATGTCGTTCAGATTGGTGGGAGTGCGAAAGGTGCTTCCCTTAGTTCGGGCATTATTTTCTCAGCTGTGGGCGTGGCTACCGTCATTATGGGGTCCCATTGGGGCATTATTGGACAACGAATCGGTTACGATAAGACGCTATTTATAGGGTTAATTGGCGGGGGAATTGGTAATCTGCTGTAATTAGGGACCCATAACCTTATCGCTTTTGGTCTACTGCGCTTTAGCTATGGATTGTTTTTTGCCGCGGTCTATCCTGCATTGAACGCTCTCATTGTGAAATATTCTGATGCTGAATTTCGGGGAAGAGCGATTAGCTTAAATCAAACCTCGAGCCAATTTGGCATGATGGCAGGTCCTTTGATAGGCGGTTTCCTCGGCGGATGGGTGGGGATACAGATTGTTTTTTTACTTACAGGCGGAGCATTGCTTGGAGCGGCTGTTTGGATGAAGGTTAATAGCGTTAAGGAAGCGAAGCAGAAATTTTCAGGGTAAATGAAGGCGATCAAGGATTGCTCTCTAGCTGCAGAATTTTGTAAATATATCTAAATGAAAGCCTCTTTCTCGGATGCACTTCAGTCTGGGGAGAGGTTATTTTTACCTATAAAATAGAGGATATTGTCAAATCATGTCGAATGGAATAAGAACAGATTATTGGTCTAAGGGGAGAGTTAGATGAAAGTAAGTCATTCAAAATGGATTGCGGCTTTGATAGTTTCAGTCGTATTGCTGCTAACGTTACCTAATCTTGAAAAGGTTTCTGCAGCGGTTTTGCCGGGTAGCTCAGGTGTTTCAGTTGCTTCTATTGAAGTCACCGTGAAAAATCCAGAGTCACAACCAATTAGCTCAGCTAAGGTTGTTGTTACCTCACAGGATTTACCGTTTCCTCTACGAATTCAGTTAGACGGGGGCGGTCATGGTAAACTAGAAAATTTACCAGTTGCAAATTATAGCATCTACATCTCAGCTCCTGGATATTTCAATGATACGTATATCGGCGGTCAAGTTAGTGGTAACTTTCAGCATGACGTAACGTTGGGTCATAACAACGGTCAGGTTGGAATAACGAATTATTTTTTTTACGATCCTCTCGAATACTCTTCTCTAGATCAAATTAAAGGGACTGTCTATTGGAGCACATACGGTACAATTCCATCGAATAGCCAAATAAATATTAATTTCTTTGATAGTAATAACACGGTAGTTGGTAATGTTTATTCTGGTATTAATCCTCAAGCTAATATTTATACATTGCCTGTTGCTATACCCATCCCAGTGGGAGCGACAAGAATAGGCTTGGAGTTGAAGTCAGAATCATCTGTCTTAGCTCAAGTGACAAGTCCAATATGGAAATCGTCCCTGTATTCGCCTGGTCAATTACTCTTCAAAGATACCAATCCGGCCGGCGGAGTTATTGATGGAGTGCTGAATTGGACTGGTTCTATGAATGAATCTCAAGTTACAGGGTACCGTGTATACTATCGAACAAAGAATGCATTAAATGTATACCATCATTTGGGTGTTGTCGGAAAAAGGGCAGATAAAGCTTATCAGTTTACTTTGCCAACGCTGCCAACAGATATCGTAGAAATCGGGGTAGTAGTAAATAACAGCAATGGAGAAGAACCTGGAAGCTGGCCCATTGTATTCATGTATGATAATCGTTTATCGGATCCCTTAATATCTGTCACTACAACATCGAATTTACCTGTGCCGAGTAATTTCGAAGGGCAACTGAATTACCCGCAAGCAGGGAAAATAGCTGGTTGGCTAAGATGGGAAGTATCGTCAGATCGTAATGTTCTCCTTCAGCTAGCTGGTCAAACGATTTATTTTACCGATGCAAATGGAACGAAATTACAATTGATCGGTTCTGCCTTGGAACCTCCTATCATAGATAACCATATGAATTACAACGGTTTAAATATTAACGAGCCTATCATAATCCCTAATGGCGCAACGCAGATTGCGATATACTCTGTGCTAGAAAGTGGCAAAGAGAATGACATACCCGCCTATTATCCGCTGCCCCCAACAATTCAATTTACAGATTGGGACGAGCACTATCGAAGTATCCGTGGACATATCACATGGAATCAGGACAACAATGAGTCGAACATTAAGGCATACTATGTTTATTTTACAGGGTATAATGTGAGTCCTGTTGAAATAGGTCATGTAACTAAAGGAGCACCATGGAGGCTATCTATTCCGACGTCTATCATGATTCCACAAGGAACAAATTCTATATCCATCTATACAATGGACTATAATAACCACTTGTCTCCTTATGGCTCACCGGTCTATATTTATGACAATTCTTCGTCCTATCAGGTACAATATGCGCTTAAGCAAAAATACTTTATGGGAATTACAGCAATCGACATCAAGCAGATTCTATTAACACTCAACAATCCCTCTAACCCCTTTTCCCAAATTAGTAAAGAGGACACACAGCTCTTGTTATCACTCATTAAACCGATTATGTCAATTAACTAGATCTTTATAACTAGAAAAGGTCAGCCTATTTCAATAGAAATGGGCTGGCCTTTTTCCTTTTTGTGCGGGATCTATTCAAGTCATCTGACAGAAATCGAGAGAATAATCTAAGAAATTAACAAAAAGTGAGTAATTATTTAGCGATATGAGTAAAAAAATATTAAAATAATGGAAATTTTTATTTATAATAGAGGAGAATCTCCTTATTAAGAAGAACTAGTACTAATTAAATAGTTGGGGAAGTTTATTTGAGAAGAATAAGAGGTACATCTATGCAGAATTCATTGTTTTTTAAAAATGTGATAAATTCTGATTCCATCTTCGAATCGATCGGACAATTGAGTGATATCGCCAAGAAAACAATTGGCTGCGAACATATCTCTCTCTTTCTTATAGACGAGAAACATCAGAGCACCCCAGCATCTTATTCGGTTAATATTAGTACCGCAGTCATGGACCAGTTACAGCAAATAGTGCTCCAAACTCAGTTTTTTATCCGAAATCCCGATGGGATACGTTTATCTGTACATAAGGCAGAAAGTCATTTGAAAAATTATCTTTTAATGAGTAAATACGAGTGTATATACGGTTTTCATATAAAGCATGGTCCTTCTTACGGGGCTTTATTATTCTCATTTCCTTCTGATATTCAACTTACAGAGGATCAATTGCAACTGTGCAACCTCATTAAACTGCATATGGAGCAATTGATTAAAAAGATTCAATTCCGGAGACAAGTGCTGAAACAAAAAGCTTACGAGAATCTTTTTAATACATTGAGGGTTAAAGATAGCTTCACGGTCGATCACTGTTATAATGTCGCTTTTTACTCTACTTTACTTGGAGCAAAGGCGGGGGTAAGTGAGGCTGAACTGGAACGCCTGAAGTTAGGGGCTCTTTTGCATGACATTGGAAAAATAGCAATTCCCGATCATATTTTGATGAAACCTGGGCGGTTATCAGATGAAGAATTTAACGTTATTCGCCAGCATCCTGTAATTGGCTATGAGCTGCTAAAGGATTTGCCGGATGTTGAGCATCTTCTGCCGATTGTAAAATGGCATCATGAACGCATGGATGGGAGAGGATATCCAGACAATCTACAAGGTGAAGAGATTCCCTTGCTTGTCCGCATTGTAAGTATTGCAGATGCATTTGATGCGATGACTTCTACGAGAGTATACCGAGATTCGCTGCACGTGCATGAAGTCAGGGAACAACTTCTTATTCACGCAGGCAAACAGTTTGATGACGAATTAGTGCGGATTTTCTTAAGTATCATCGATGAGCAAATGCAAATGAATGGATAATAAGTTATCAACATGCAACTATTTTAGTAATGAAAGCTGGGATAGATTAATGAAATGTCGCATTCTTATCGTCGATGACGAACCCCATAATTTAAATATACTGCGTATATTTTTAAATTCGTTACATTATGAAATCATCACGGTTGAGGATGGTAAAGAAGCTTTCTCTATGGTCAAAGAGACGGCACCTGATCTTATTTTACTTGATGTGATGATGCCTGAAGTGACTGGATTTGAAATATGCAAACAATTAATAGCCGATAGCGACTTTGATATCCCAATTATTTTCTTATCTGCAAATGCACAGAAGGAAGACATTTTACAAGGACTTCGATTAGGAGCTATTGATTATTTGACCAAACCATTCGATCTGGATGTGCTGGAACGGAAGGTTGAAATTGCCCTCCACCAAAAAGCGAAGGTTAAAAATTTGAAGAAAGACAATAAACAATTAGCTAAATTGGTGTATGTGGATGCGCTAACTGGTTTATATAATCGAGCATACTTGGATATTACCATTCGGATGATCAAAGAGGGAACCAAGCAATTTCAAGCCGCTATGATGGTCGATATGGATTATTTTAAGGACATTAATGATAACTATGGTCATTTGGTTGGGGATCAAGTCTTGAGAGAAGTAGCAACGATCATAACGTCGAAAATCTCTTGCGAGCATGATCTAGCCTTTCGGTATGGCGGGGACGAGTTCTTGGTCTTACTCCAAAATGAAGTGAACTGTGTAGAGATTGCAGATAGTATCATTAAGGCTGTCGACGGCTTAAAGGTTAGCCTGGCACCGCATAAATCACAGGAATTTTCAGTGAGCATAGGGTTGACGAATAATTTCGATCCTACCTCGTTCGATCAAATCATTATGCAAGCTGATTCTGCACTTCTTGGGGCCAAGAATAATGGAAGACATCAAATAAAGATTCGCTAATAAAAGGGGAATGGGTGGGGCATGGTCATGGAATTGAAAAGTTTTCAAAAATTATTTCAAATGACGAAGGTCATTAATTCTCAGTTTGAAATGTCAGAAATCCTGCAAGTCTTCGTTGACGCGATAGCAGGAGAGATAACTCAAGCAGATCTTGTTGGTTTTTTCTTGAAGCAACCGGATGGTACTTTTCAAGGATATAAAGGCAATAAATTGCCTGTGGATATTACGGAGCTGCTCATTGATCCTAGAGAAGATGAGTTTGTTAGGGATATTTTACGAAACCAAGCTAGTGACTATATCTCGGATACGAGTGTTGATCTGAGATTGGATCAATCCAAGAGACAATTGTTAAAAATTAAATCAATCCTCGGGATTCCCGTCATTGTAGAAAATGATGTGTTTGGGCTTGTCTTCGTCCACGATTTCGGAAAACCGATGAATATTACTCAGGAGCAGATGGAAGTTACGGAAGCTTTTGTTAACATGGCAAGTGTGGCGATTCGCAACATCCGCATGTTCGAACAACGGCAGCTTCTGATGGAGAAGCAGCAGCTTCTTCTTGACGCGACGAAAGCTTTATCAGAGTCATTGTCAGTCAAAGATGTTCTGAACACTTTTTTCCACTACATGCGTAAAGCCAGTGGGTCTAAGGATATCGGTATTCATCTATATAATGAAAAAGAGCATACCATTGAGCCCTACCAATTGTCTTCTGAGAATGTAACGGTTGACGAATGGAAGGTTAAGCATAGAGAAGTCAAGTTAACCATTGAAAATGACCGCCTTTTGTATGAAGTCATTACACAGAAGAAATCAGCGGCAATCGAGGATGTGTACGCGGATCCGCGGCCAAATCATAAAGCCTTCGTCTCTTTTGATATCCGGAGTATTATGGTGTTTCCGCTCGTGGCTAAAGGTTCCGTATACGGTGTCGTTGCGATTCCATCTATCGGGAAACCAAGGAAGTATGAAGCAAGCATATTGGAATTCTGCCAATCGATTTCTGATGCTACAGCTACCGCGCTTTCGAATGCCCAGCATACGGAGACATTGGATCATTCCGTCAATGAGCGTTCTATAGAGCTGCAGCATGCTAACTTCAAGCTAGAGGGTCTAGTGCGAGAGCTAGAGCATCTGAATGAGTTGAAAAGCGATTTCATCGCGACACTTTCGCATGAGCTGCGTACGCCGATTACAGCGGTTAAAGGATCTGTAGACATACTAAGCAAAGGAATTCTTGGTGGTCTCAACGATTCGCAGAAGGATTTACTAGATATCGCGTCCAAGTCGATCGAGCGTTTGCTGGATCAAGTGAATGAATTGCTGGATTTCGCTAAAATGGAAAACGGTAAATTTGAATTGGTGTATACCGAAGCTGATTTCAAAGAAATCATCAAGGAATCCGTTCATATTGTGCAGTCTTTAATCAATAAGAAGAAGCTGATTCTGGTTGTTGAATCAGATGCAGAAACGAATACGATTGTAAGCGTCGATAAACAACGCATTCTACAGATTTTACTGAATTTACTCTCCAATGCGATTAAATTTACACCCCCTATGGGTGTGATTACCATTAAAACGATTTTCGAAGAAACGGTACTTACGGTTGAAGTACATGATAGCGGTATCGGTATCCCTTATGAGAAGCAGAAAAACATTTTCACGAA
Organism: Paenibacillus germinis; assembly: GCF_013141785.1. Classification (NCBI taxonomy): domain Bacteria; kingdom Bacillati; phylum Bacillota; class Bacilli; order Caryophanales; family Paenibacillaceae; genus Paenibacillus; species Paenibacillus germinis. Next base: position 9,002 of record NZ_WHOC01000066.1, on the reverse strand, counting down.
ATTCTATCAAGCCAATAATCAAATTAATGGGACAGGCCTAGGTCTTGCGATTTCAAAACAGCTTATCGAACTGCATGGCGGTCGGATTTGGTTCGAGAGCACCGAAGGTCAAGGTTCGGTATTCAAATTTACTTTACCTAAAGGAAGGGAGTAACCAATATGCGGGCGATTGAAGTAGGATTGAGATTTTTAGTGCAGCAAGGTTTGCGATATGTATTCGGTATTCCAGCAGGCTCAATCAATGCGGTCTATGACGCCCTTTTGGACATTCCTGAGCTTAAGCCGATTGTAGCTAAGCATGAGAACAGCTCCGGTTACATGGCAGGTGCTTATACGAGAATTACAGGACTTCCATCGATTTGCGTGGCATCTAGCGGACCGGGAGCGACGAACCTAGTGACTCCAGCTGCGAATGCTTGGAAGCAAAAGCTTCCTGTTATATTCATCACAGGCTCAGTGCCATCTGGTAAAATGGGCAAGGGGGGCGCGCAAGAGCTGTATGCGGAGCCGATCTTTGCATCGATTACGAAGATGAGCCGAACGGTTCTAGACCCTAATCAACTGCCAGAAATTCTGGCAGAGGCCTATCACACAGCGATTAGCGGAGTGCCAGGTCCTGTGCATTTGGCGATTCCTATTGATATTCAAATGACGGATATTGGCGAAAGAGAGCTTCCGGTGTTACCACCAACTCAGCAGCCAACGATGGATTTGGCAGCCGCTCAAGCGGCTGCTAAGCGAATCAAAGCAGCAGGTCTACGTGGAGCGATTCTGTTGGGTAATGGCGCTAAAGCATCCTCTGACAGTATCGTACAGTTGGCTGAAACACTTGAGTGGAAAGTGGCAACAACACCACGCGGAAAAGGGGCCTTTCCCGAAAATCATCCGCTTTCCTTAGGGATATATGGCTTATCAGCGAATATCAAAGCGAGTGAGTACTTGAACGGTAACGATCATGAGGTACTGCTGATCATCGGTTCAAGCCTAGGCGAGCTAGCAACAAGCAACTGGGAACCGCGATTGGTTGCTAATAGGGAGCTAATTCACATTGATTACGATCAAAGTGAATTAGGGAAGTGCTACGAAACCCAGTATCCTGTACATGGTGAAATCAAGCTTGTCATTGCGGAATTATTAGATCAGCTTTCGGCTGATATACAAGATAAATCATATGCAAGCGAGGCATTCATAGGGCTAGGCGAAGCAGCAGCAGCTTCCGAACATGCCGAAGAGAAATGGAATACGTTGTCGGCAATCCGTCGTCTCAGTGCGACAGCACCGAAGAATGCTCGATTCTTCCTAGACATCGGTGAATTCATGACCTATTCGATCCAAAACTTATTGATCGAGAGCGGACAAGAATTCGATATTGATATCAATTTCGGAGGCATGGGCTCTGGAATCGGAGGTTCATTAGGAGCACAATTAGCGGAACCGACTCGACCAACAATCTGTATTACAGGCGATGGCTGTTTCTTCATGCATGGTCTCGAAGTGCTAACCGCTAAGGAATATAATCTTCCGATTCTTTTTGTCGTCATTAACAATGCCCGTCTCGGGATGGTTTATCATGGTCATATGCTGCAGTACAAAAGATGTCTTGAAGACTTTTCACAAGAGAGAGTTAGTATTGCAGGTGTTGCCCAATCGCTTGGCTTGCGCCATGCCGAGGTTAGATCCCTGGATCAACTACAGGGAGAGCATGTGCAAGAGTGGCTTTCTCATGGAGGTCCTGTGGTTGTTGAAGTTATTGTGGATGGCAATGAAATTCCGCCAATGGGTGAACGAGTTAAGTTCTTGCAAGGGGCAACGTATTAATAGGCATACATTGAGGTAGCGGTAGAAAGCTTTTGGATGTTTGTATCCAAAAGCTTTTTTTGCATCTAGTTTCAGTGAAGAACTGTATTCTTGGCCAAGTAAATGATATGGTGGAGAAGAGTAAGAACAATAAGGAAGGAGCACTTCATTCATGTTGAAACGAACAATAGGTCGTTTGAATTACGAAAGCTCAGTCGTTATGTTTGGTGCAGCAAGTCTCGGTAATGTGACGCAAGAGGAAGCGGATGCATCCATCTCTTTTGCCTTACAGCATGGGGTTAACCATTTTGATACAGCTGCCAGTTATGGGGATGCAGAAGTCCGTATGGGCCCTATGATCAGTCAAATTCGCAAGGATATTTTCCTAGCTACGAAAACAGGGCAAAGAACGAAGAAGGAAGCGAAAGAAGAAATTTATCGCTCTCTGGAACGGATGCGGGTTGATTCTGTAGACTTACTTCAACTGCATGCAGTAGGCTCTATGGAAGAGTTAGACCGCTGCACAGAAAAAGGCGGTGCTTTGGAGGCAGCCTTGGAAGCGCAAGCCGAAGGTTTTGTTAAAGAGATTGGCATAACTGGACATGGGCATGATGCTCCGAGTGTACATTTGGAAGCATTACATCGATTTCCTTTCGCAACCGTACTGCTGCCGCTCAATTATTATATGTATAGTTTGCCGGAGTATCGGGAATCTTTCGATGCACTCATGGAAGAAGCCAATAAGCAAAATGCAGCTATCAGGGTCATCAAAGCGATTGCTAAGGCTCCATGGGGAGAAGGGGAGAAGCGTTCTTATGCGACATGGTATGAACCTTTTGACCAGCAGCAGATGATAGATGCTTGTGTACATTTTGTGTTGTCTTTCCCTAGTGTGTGTGGATTCGCAAGCGCAGGAGACATTCATTTGTTCCCTAAAATCGTCGATGCCGTGGAACGATATGGTTCCATGAACGATGAGGAAGCAGAACGTATCCTGGGCGACATCAGCGGATACACCAGTATTTTCGGAGCACCAACCTCAATCGCTTAAAAATAATAAATTTTAAATTAGGGGCTCTTCAGTTGTTTTTATGTGCTGGGGGGCTTTATTCGTCGTTAAAATTGGTAAGAGTTCCTTTCCCTCGTGCGTCGCTAACTGCAGGAATCCTGCGAATATATATAAGCGTACGTAAGGAGGAAGGTAAGATGTTTAAAGCATTCTGGAAGAAAAAAAGGTTTTGGCAAATTTTCAGCGTTATTGTACTGATGGGTTGTGTGATTGTATTTGTGGCTTGTTATTCCTACATTCGTGGACTCGATGTATCGAAGTTAAGCCAGCCGCTGCCAGAGTCAACACTTGTGCTGGATAAGAATGGTAAACCAGCTTCGCAGTTATCTGCTTCAAAAATTGAGCCTGTCCAGTTTTCACAATTACCGAAGGTGTTGACGGATGCGGTTGTGGCTGTGGAAGATAAAAGATTCTATGAGCACACGGGGATTGATGTCAGATCTATCTTCCGTGCGGTTGCTCGCGATGTGTTGCGAGGGAGCTATTCGGAGGGAGCCAGTACGATTACGCAGCAGTTGGCCCGTAATCTGTTTCTCAATGCGGACAAAACACTGGGTCGAAAGCTGAGAGAAGCCGCTTATGCGATTAAAATAGACACAACCTACAGTAAAAATGAAATACTGGAGATGTACTTAAACAGCATTTATTTCGGGGAAGGGAGCTGGGGGGTACAGGGAGCGGCTAGAACGTATTTCAACAAAAATGTGAAGGATCTTACCTTGCCAGAGGCAGCAGTTCTTGCCGCTCTTCCTAAGGCTCCTAGCCGGTACTCACCTTTTAAGGATGAAGGTCAGGCACTCGAGCGAAGGAACACTGTGCTTGTACTGATGCGTGATGAAGGTAAAATCACCGCGCAGGATTACGAGAAAGCCAAAGCTTCACCGCTAGGTGTCGTTAAATCCGATAAAGGCAATGAGTTGAAGGGACGCTATCCGGCCTATGTGGATGCGGTCATTAATGAAGCTGTTAATGAGTATGGTTTTACAGAAGAACAGTTGTTGACGGGCGGCTTGCGAATCACGACGGAGCTAGATCCCTTGGTGCAGAATGCAGTTGCGGATGTTTATAAAGACGAGAGTCTATTTCCGGAAAGCAAGCCAGATCAGCTCATTCAAAGCGGAGCTGCAATCGTTGATCAGCGAACCGGTGGGATTCGCGCATTAGCTGGAGGACGAGGAGAAGGAGTCTTCCGTGGGTTTAGCCGTGCAACGCAGTTGAAGAGACAGCCTGGGTCATCTTTTAAGCCGATTGTTGTCTATGGACCAGCGATGGAGAATGGCTATAAGCCAAATTCCATCTTATATGACGGTCCCTTGAACATCGAAGGCTACCAGCCACAAGATTGGGATCACCAAACGAGAGGACAGGTGACGATGCAGGAAGCGGTTGTTTCTTCTTGGAACGTGCCAGCAGTTTGGCTGCTTCACGAGATAGGGATTGATCGTGGACTCCAATTTGCTAAATCCCTGGGCATTACTTTACCGGCTCAGGATCGTCAGCTTGGCATCGCACTTGGCGGACTCTCAGAAGGGGTGTCACCGCTGCAGATGGCGCAAGCATTCAGCGCCTTCGCCGCCAAGGGGGTACTGCATCAAGCCCATACCATCACGAAGATCGAAACGAGCAGCGGTCATTTGCTCGTTGGGGCAAGCCAGAAGGGTGCTACCGTGATGCAGCCGGAAACAGCCTATGCGATGACGTCAATGCTGCAAGTGGCTGTTGCGCAGGGAACAGGTAAGAATGCAGCTATGAATCGTCCCGTTGCTGGTAAATCTGGCACAACGCAGCTGCCGCAGACGAAGGAATTCGAAGGCTTAAGCAGCGGAAGTGCTAAAGATGCGTGGTTCGTTGGTTACACACCAGAGCTAACGGCTGCTGTGTGGGTCGGTTATGACCGTACGGATAAAGAGCATTACTTAACGACATCCGGCGGTGCTGTTCCTGCTGTTTTATTTCGCGAGATGATGAATCGGGCCTTGGCTCAGTCACCTGTTGTTCCTTTTGATATGCCGTTTGTGGGTGCAGGGACTCAAACTGCTAAGGATTCGAACTCATCTGAAGAGTCAGACGATCGCGATAAGGAAGACAAAAAAGAAAGTCAGCACGGACACGGCAAGGGGAAGAAAAGATAAAACAGCAAAAAGCCGTCGACATCCTTAATGGATATCGGCGGCTTTTATTGCGATGGCGGGCTTTCTACAGTGCGAGAACCTGTAAAAAGTGCATCATTTTTGCACAAAAGCTCGGGACTTCTGTTTTATGAGTTAGTGATCATTGTGGCTGCTGCGATTTTACTTGTCACTCTTTTTACGATCATCGTCTTTTCCAGAATGTTCACTGTTTCCGTGCGCTTTGGATTTAGCGTTGTTATTTTCTTTGTTGTTATTATTGCTGTTGTTCTTATTGCCGTTGCTTCTATCGTTGTCTTTGTACTTGACTTTGTCGTCTTTGTCTTTATTTTTGTCCTTATCTTCATCTTCGTCATCATCTTTTTGCGCGCTCTCATCTTTTTGGGAATCCTGCTGCTTTAGCGTATTGGGCGCTTGTTCTTGCTCCCATTTGGTTTTCATATGGATATTTAATTTACTTGCATCCAAGTTATAGTGCTCGGCAAGCAGCTGTGTTAGTGCCTGCTCAGCATTGGAAGATTTGAGGTCGACGGAAGCAAGCAGCATTTTGATCCATGCAGCGGCTTGGTCCCCTTTGAGATGAATCGTACCGCTATTTTCAGGCTTAATATTCAGATCATACAAGATGCCATTAGCACCCTTGGTTTGTGTAATATGCAGTTTGAAATGCTTGCCATCCACCTTCAGGTCGATGTCCTCCAAGTTAGGATAAACCTCATTATTCTGCTGGGAAGTTGGTTGTGTGTTGGATACTGGTCCATTGGGCACAGCTGCTCCAGGTTGCTCGCTCGCACCCGGCGAAGCTGGTGTCGCTGTAGGCTCAGGGGTCACTGGTGTCGCTGGTACGGCTTCTGTCACGGGTGCACCAGTAGTAGTTGAGGTCGCTTTCACATAGGCAGCTTGCTGTTTGCTATTAACGATTAGTTCGATCTGATCACCAGGCTTTAAATCAGTCAGTTGGGCCTTTTGATCATCACGGTAAACCCATACGGATTTGGCTAATGGAATTGTTTGATCACCGGTATTTGTGTTTACAGTGACAGTATCCGAAGCGATGGATTTGAATGTCCCTAGGACGGAAGTCGAAGTCGACGTGTTAGGTGAAGTTGCCGCATAGGCCGTCCACCCACAAAGCATCAAAACGACTAGGGTAATAGAAAGTATCGTGATTGTTAATCTTTTGCGCATAAGAAGCACCTCCACTAACAGCTTTCGATTCGAGAGGTTGTTTTGAGGCCGTACCTGTATCGTGATAAGCCAAACACGGAGCTGAGGGAGCCAAAACCATGCATAAGACGGACGAAATCAGGCAATGGTAAAATCAACTAAACCGTAGGGGAGGTTGTCAACATACTCAATAAATTACTGCTTTGGTCAGGATTTGTGCTGCCTTGGTTATCTTTATTTTTGATGAAGAAGAAAAGTATTTACAGGTATATGCCTGTCTGTATTTTCTCCGCTCTTTTGGTCACGATCGTGTATGAGATTGGCTATACATATAAGTTGTGGATATTAAAAGATGCCATCGTTCCATGGGGCTATGTGACAAATACAGCCTTTGCCTATGGGGTTTTTCTTGTCGGAACGATGTGGGTTTTTCACTTTACTTTTGGGCGGTTTTGGTTATATGTCGTTGCTAATCTGTTGCTAGATGCTTTTTATGCCTTTGTATTTCATCGGATTGAGGAAAAGCTTGGCATAGCGGATCTTATCAGTGTGAAGCACTATCACATCTTTCTCATCATGGTGGGACTTTCGTTTATCCTGTATCCGTATCAGCTATGGCAAGTGAAGGTCTGGAAAATTATGGTTCACAAAGACCGCGATGATATCACGGTCAGGATCAATACCCCGACTTGGTTAACGAAAAAAGAAAAAGCTAAATAAAGAAGCCGCCTCATCCTAGGATGGGACGGCTTCTTTTAATCGGTGTCATTTTGCAGACGCTGCATGAATTCCTCAGCAGCACGGTACCCTTGCTGACGCAAATACCAGTTGTTGGCCGCGGCTTCAACGAGTCCGGCAACATCACGTCCAGGTTGAAGTTGGATTTCAATATGTGGAATTTTAATGTCCATATACTCGGTGAAACAGGGTTCAAGCTCCAAATCGTTGTTGAGCGCATCCTCCTGCCACTTCGTAAGTTCAATATCAAGCACGATCCGTGTTTCGTCCTGAAAGGCTTTGCGGCCGTAAAGCCGCGAGACGTTAATCAGTCCGATGCTGCGCAGCGCCAGGAATTCCTTCGTCTTCCCATTATGGGTGCCGAGAAGGGTCTCGGGGCTAATCTTCTTCAGTACGACAATATCATCGGCAACGAGACGATGCCCTCTGCGAATTAAGGTGTGGGCGGTTTCGCTCTTGCCAACTCCAGACTTACCGCGAAGCAGAATGCCAATCCCCGAGACATTGACACAAACACCGTGGATGGCAATCTCCTGAGCTAGCGATTTACTTAAATATAAATCAACTAAGTCTTGAAATTTACTCGTATGGGCAGCCGTACGGAGGAGCGGGATTTTCTCTTCTTCGCAATATTTGGTTAAATATTTCAAACCTTCTTGGTTTCTCGTTACGACGAAACAAGGCGGGTGATATTTGACAATATTTCCGATATGAAGATTTCTTTCGTTCTCGCTGAGACTGTGCAAATAGGTAATTTCTTTCCTGCCTAACAACTGAACATGCGCTTGCGGGAAATATTCAAAATAGCCGACAAATTCAAGTCCAGGGCGATGTGCCTTTGTTTTGGTAATCGGGCGGTGCAGTTCCGAATGTCCGGCAAGTACTTCGAGCGAGAAACGCTCAACCAAATCTTTCACTGTGACGGGCTTCACAACAGTCCTCCTTAAAGTTTTTACTATTACTATTCTAATTGAAATTGACAATCTATCTCTAGTAGATTCGCTTGCGAGTGGCTACTATCCTGCTATGAAAGCGCTCGAATAGATAATAGTCGGCTTTTCGTTACAATTGAATGCTTTGTTGGTATGATAATAAGAGAAGCTTTTAGGAGGAGTAAAAGAACATGGACACCTATAAAAACTGTCAAAGCTGCGGGATGCCGCTCGCTCGTGATGAGCAAGGCGGAGGAACAGAGAAGTCTGGCATGAAGAGCAAGGTATACTGCAGTCATTGCTACCAAAACGGTGAATTCACTTTGCCTGATTTAACCGTAGAGCAGATGAAGGATCGGGTGAAACAGAAGCTGGTTGAGTTTGGTTTTCCGCGGTTTCTTACGGGCCTTTTTACACGAAATATTCATAAGCTAAAAAGATGGTCACCAAACAAATAATCGAGTTTTACGGCCATGACGACAAAAAAGGCTCTATGCAAGAATTGCACAGAGCGAATGCCAACATGGTCTTTCGTATGTTTATGTAAAAGAAAGCAGCTTATCTGTTGAAGCCGCATTTTTTAGCAAGTGTTGGCCATGTTGAGAGAAACATGTTTTCCCACCTGTCTTCAGGTAATACCATGATCCATTTTGCGATTTGATCCAATCCCATTTCACATAATGTGTGAACGACTTCTTCTTTTTCACAACCGGTTTTTAATGCTAACATCTCAAAACCACCTCAGTCGAATGTATTCAAACAATTATGTATATGCAGCTGCGTGCAAAAGTGTGACTGATTTTTTTGAATGTAAATGTTGGGATGCGGTGTAGGATTGCGAAGAGTCGGATAATGGTCATAAAAGTATAAAAGAAGAGGCTGAGCAGTTGTTTGCTGCGCAGCCTCTTTTTGTTGCATATGAGAACTTTGGGGTGAGTAATCTAGCCCCCTTTTTTGTGCTAGCGGGGCCGAGATTTTGTCCGGAAAATTCCGATGGTGAAAAGGTAGAGCTTGTTAATCTGAGACGATGTTTATCATCGTTAAAGTATAGGGATTGCTGGGATTCATCACCTTAGTGATGAAAAACATGCTTACAGCTAGGGAAAAGGGTGATTTCCCACAGAAGTAGCGTCTGAGACGATGAATATCATCGTTAAAGTATAGGGATTG
>NZ_WHOC01000065.1:0-538 GCF_013141785.1 Paenibacillus germinis | reverse complement strand
TCCACCCCAATCTTGCCATCCTCTACGAAGACTTTATAGCACCGCAGCCTGACTTTCTCCTTCACAAGCGACTTTCCCGTCTTCAAATCGAACTCCCATCCGTGCCAAGGGCACCGGACGATCTCTCCCTCCCGCCCGAATTTGTACTCATACACCCTCGACTCCAAGCTCGTTCCGCATACCGGCCCTTTGCAAATCTCCGCCCCCTGATGCGGGCAATAATTGAGGATGGCATAAAATTCACCTTTTACATTGTAGATCCCAATGGAACGACCTGCAATTTCAAATACGCGGTGATGCCCCTCGGGGATTTGCTCCGGTTCGATCACATAATGTACGGTCATTTTCTTGTCCCTTTCCCTACAGCTTGTATAGTTGTTTCGCGTTTTCGTAGAAAATGCGGTCCCGCGACTCCTGTGGTAGCCAGCTCAGAATCTGATGCGGGGAATCAAAGTCCCAATGCGGATAGTCGCTCGAGTAGAGCAAGATGTTCTCTGCGTCGATCATCTCGAAGATGCTCTTCAAATGCTTGGGATTG
>NZ_WHOC01000064.1:0-1670 GCF_013141785.1 Paenibacillus germinis | reverse complement strand
AGTCTCAAAAACATAGAAAAGGTGCGGCAAGTCGCTGAGAATTTGAAAGCGCGTGGTTTTCAACATACATACGATTGGACAACTCATTCGAATATAGACTCAATCACCAAACTCCTTACTATTGGCCAAGAAGCGAAAAATACATCAAAGTGAAAGGTCAAGTTTAAATAGACTAGTTGATTCTATGCGGAAAACTATTGATTTTATGTAATCTGAAAATCGAGATATGCCGACAGCAAAGCGGTTCTTTACGAACCGCTTTGGCCTCGCCACATAATCAATTACCAGTGTAATCATTTTGGATAAAAAACCTACTTTCGTTTCCGTTTATAACGAACGAACTAAAAGATAAAGCTTTCTATATGGATTCTTTCTTTGCAAATAACAGGAATTTTATTCCTTTTAAGTAACCTATTGATGCATCATTATTTTTTTTAACCATTTCTTTAACTATTGAATAGACAATAGTCCATAATAGTGCCCCGTAATTCAAAATCCCGGCTTGTTTCATTTTAAGGAAATAGTAATGATTTACGACTTTAGCCTTAGAAACATTTTCAGCTTTATCCCTGGATTGAGGCGATTCGTGATGTATTATTTTTAAATCCGGATCTATAACCAATCTACCATATTTGCTTGCATAGTAGCACATATATAAATCATCGCCGACAGCATAATTTTCCATCCAGCTTAGAGGCTTCATGTCTTTAAGTGAACTCTTTTTAAATGACATATTGCACCCATGAAAAAATTCTGTTTCAAAATTTGACTTGGCTTTATTCCAATTTGCTATAGATCCTGCTAAACCACTTTTGGACAATTTCCCCAATGAACTGGACATTTGAAACGTAGCTACTCCGAGCGCATTTGCTATTTTACTAGAATATAAACCCTTGGCTATTCCTCCTACTCCTGCCAAACTTGCATCATCTTCATAATTTTTTAGTAATTTGCTTATATAGTATGGATCATCTAATTCAACATCATCATCTAGATAAAGGATAATTTCATGTACGGCGATTTTTACACATTCAACCCTTGAAAGCCAAATTCCAGCTTTTAATTTCTTAAAGTATGAAAGCTTCATGCATTTTATTTTAGATAAGATAGCCTCAAATAAATGTAATTGTTCCTTTTTGATATCTCCATCATCCACAATTAAAATCTCAACCTCACAATAAAGTTCAACCTGCCTACTGATGGATTCGATGCATTTGGTGATATCTGCAATTCGATTTCTAGTACAGATTGCAATTGTAATATTTTTCAATTTTAACGCCTCCGATTGGTTCATCTGTTCTGCGTTTGTTATCTGGGTGTCTTCGATCTTGTAATTAGTCTATTTGTTCAAAGCAACCATAAATAAAATTTACATAAAAGTAAAATAGCGTATAACTTTGGAGTTATACACTATTTTTTGCTTTTGATTCGAGAAGAGTAGGTAGCAGTTATTATTCTTGTTTATTTCCCTTATTTTTATCGTTGCCTTTACCGTTCTCTTTCTCGCTGCCGCCATGTTGATTATTGTTCTTTCTATCTTTTTCTTGTTCGGATCTATTTTTTTCTTTGTTGTCTTTACTTTTTTTCGTATGATCTGCTTTTTCCTTTACGGAGTCGTCTTGTTGTTCTTGGATAGAGACAGACTCATTTCTAACTTGTGATATTACTTG
>NZ_WHOC01000063.1:0-1533 GCF_013141785.1 Paenibacillus germinis | reverse complement strand
ATGAACATACGTATCCGCGTAGGTATTGGACCGACCAAGATACTTGCAAAGCAAGCGACAGATAATTTCGCAAAGAAGAATGTAAATGGTATTTTTACACTTGGAAAAGAAGATGTGGAGCGTGAGTTGTGGCCATTAACCGTTGATAAGATGTATGGAGTTGGATCGCGTATGACTCGCCACTTCGTCGCACTCGGCATGACGACAATAGGTCATGTTGCTAGGACACCTCTTGCGACTCTCAAGCAGAAGTTCCGAGCTCGTTTTGGTAAACAGTCAGACATACAGGCTGAGGTGATGTGGCGTACTGCCAACGGATTAGACGACAGTCCAGTCACACCAGGAACGTTTGACGTAATGCCTAAATCAATCGGGCATGGAATGACTTTGCCACGAGACTATACGACCGCGGAAGAAGTTGATATTGTACTCTTGGAATTAACCGAAGAGGTATGTCGGGATGCACGAACAAAAGGGTTTACGAGTGGAACTGTTCATGTTTTTTGCATGTGCTCTCCATACGATGCACCGACAGGTTTTAGTCAGCAACGGAAAATGCCGCTATGTACGAATAATACGCTGAAAGTATATCGATCAGTTCGCGAGATATTTCATCGCAATTGGAATGGTCTACCTGTACGTAAAGTCGGCGTCACGCTCGGATCACTTGCTGATGAAGAGATCACTCAATTGGATTTATTCGAAGATGTTACAAAGGTTCGTGAGCTCGATCGTGTCATGGATGGTATTAAAGACCGTTTTGGTAGTACGGCACTCATCCGCGCATCAAGTCTGATGAAAGCAGGTCTCGCGGGAGACAGAGCCGGAAAAATTGGAGGGCATTATCGATGAGCAAGAAACTAGAACGGAACGGTTTATGGGAGTCTAGTCGGATGATGCTTCCACAGCATAAAGAATCTGCAATAAGAAACCAGAAAGAAATGCAACGCATCCAGCGTCTAGTACTTGATGAGCAGGAAGTGCAATTTATATCAGCCACACTGAGTCAGTCACAGATGTACAAGAAGACGGTTGAACTCACATTATATGGTGTGTATCAGCCACGTACCATAACGGGTATTGTGACACGCAGCAAACACGGCGAGTTCCGAGTTGACACTGTTGATCCGTCTAGTGGAGTTGAGGACTGGAGTTGGATCAGCTATAAAGATGTGTTGAAGGTAGAGCTGAGTAGAGAGTTTACTTAGGATGAAATGATATATCCGTAGGAGCGTTCGGAGAGAATAAAACAAAACACTACCTAAATGTAATTTTACAATGAGTGGTGTATGTAAGGCTTAGGGTACCACCAACAAACCGCGTTTATCTAAACTCCACAAAAGTGGAAGTCCTTATTATACAAGGGCTTCCACTTTGTTTATCTGTATTCAATGTAATATTCGACTGAAAGTGTCCGTCTCGGAACAATGATGTGGATTTCTGCATCTCATCCCGATGGAACAAGCTGACTATTGAACAGATTTAACTTCATATTCTGTTCAGGCTACCGGTGATAAACTCGGCGGCCTGTTG
>NZ_WHOC01000011.1:0-44619 GCF_013141785.1 Paenibacillus germinis | reverse complement strand
ACCTGGCGATGCGTCTGTAATCTTGACCACAAGTGGGCTGCTAGCTGTTGTTCCGAAGGAATTAATAAGTTCGCTCGTATACGTATAAGTGCCGTTCGCTTTGCCTTTCACATCTACTTTAGCCAATTGCGCTGCTGGAGACGCGTCTGTCAATGTTTGCGTACTAATGAGTACGCCATTTTCGTACAGCTTGAACACGGAGCCGTTATTTCCCCACCACATGTTCATTGTGACGGTATAGTTACCATCTTTTAATCCAGTTGCCTGACCGCTGTTATCTGACAAAACTGGCTTACCTGGCGCCCCAACCGATAACGGCTTCACAACCGTAATAGTCACAGCGTTTGTTGGTACTGTTTTTCCATTCAGGGTGACGGTAGCTGTAATTTGTGCAGTACCTTCTGTCAAAGCGCTAACTTTACCTGCTGCATCTACAGTAACTACCGCTCCATTACTTGTGTTGTAGGCAACTACAGCACCACTAAGATCAGCTGGTGTTCCATTGCTTAATGTACCAGTAAGGTGAGTAGCCGTCGTTTCACCTACTTTCAGAGACACCGCGTCAGCAGCAAGGGTAGCTTGACTGAATGTAACGCTCGTACTTACGTTGAATGTTTGTGTCGATTGTACTAAATTGCCTGCTGCATCCACTACACTGTATTGCACCGTATGTGCTCCTAGTGCTAGACTGCCTGCGGCAAACGTTTGACCGCTGTTAATCACAGCGCCATCCAAAGTCAACTTCTGCGTCGCCACACCGGAGTGTGCATCAGTACTGTTTAAATCGAATCTCAGCGTATCCGCATCTGTCACATCCCCAACTGTGTGACCGGACTGCGTCAATATAGCCTCCGGCGCTGTTTTATCCAATTTCACTTGCAACGATTTCACCGCTTCCACATTCCCTGCGGCATCTGTGGAGAAATATCCGATCGTACTCGTTCCTTCGTTTTGAATGACAATTGGTGCAACGTAAGCTGCTGCTGTCCCACCATTGATACTGTATTCGGTCCCCACCGCACCCGCTGATTCATCCACAGCCGTCAAGGTAACCGTCACGTCTTCTTTAAACCAGCCCTCGCTATTTGGAGAACTCGACAATGCCGCCGTCGTCACAGGTGCCACTGTGTCAGCCACTTTGGTGAAGTCGCTCAATCCTCTTGGTTTCAACTGGAATACACCTTTGAAAATAGCAGCCACACCTTTGATATTCACGGTTTGACCTGCCTGGTACGGGAACGTACTCTGTGTTAATCCAGTCCGTGCGTCTACCCGAACATGATTGCTTACCGCTCCGCTAACCGCATCAAATTCAAAAGAGCCAGTCGGTGTAGCACTAATGATATTATTGATAGTTACATTGCTAAGCTCAACCAGTTGACCTTGGTTATCGCTAGTTATAGAAGATACAACAGCTGGCGTAGGCACAGCAGCGACCCCTGTTTTGGCAATTTCCACTGGATCCGTCAACTCGAACTCTGTGTTAAATAGCGCTGTCGAAGCCGTCACCTTCACGGTATCTCCAAGATGGAAGCCACTCAAGCTCTGGAACACATACATACCGCCGGTAGCATCCTGCAAGTAAAAAGATTGCCCGCCAAAAGAGCCCGGTTCCGTAATTACAACGCCCTCAACAGTCACCAATGTTCCTGCAGCTTTCCCCCGTGCTTCAGCGACTGTGATCTTTGCTGGAATCGGATTCTGCTCTTCCGGTAATGGTTCAGCCGGAACGTTGCCAAGTGTAACGCCTTCGGTCTTCAAGTTCGTTCCGTTTTGACGCAGCCTCAAGTTGGCCGCAGCCGTCGTTCCCGGCTTAATTCGAACATTCAAATCTTTTGTAGCATGTCCGTTAATATCTGAGGTCACGCTAAACGTGGAGCTGTACGCGTATGCAGTAGGCCATGTGCCGTCTGCATTTTGAATCATGGCTATTTGAGCGCCACCGCTGACCAAATATATACCAACACTGAAACCCGCTACAGTCGTAGACGCAGGCAGGTTATCCACAACTACCCGCACGGGGAAGTCCACTGCATTGGGTAGTGTTGCTTGATGCACAAAGCTGTAAGCTGCGCTCGCTGTTGCCGTTGGTCCGCCGTATGACCCCGGTTTAAATGTACTGCGGTCATACCATTTGTAGCCTGCATTTGGTGCAGCCCAAGGCTCTGGCTGTGGTTCCGTTGATGTAGCCGGATCTTCAAAAGGCAGAAGCGTTGTCGGTTGATCTAACTGCAAGCCGTTAACCTGAGATAAGCTTGTATAGCTTTCTTTCTTCGAGAGCCAGTTCACCATATTTACAAGCAGCACACCATCATTCTGCTCTTTAAAGCCGTCATAGGTCGTCTTCTTCGCACCCGTATCCTCGCGGACATATTTCGGAGTTGCGTCTTCAACCGGTGAGGAATCGCCGATAAAAGCAGCCTTCCCTGCACCCGCTTTAGCAACAGCCACATAAGGGCCTTCGGCAATACCGCCTCCATTATAAACACCTTGATCGACTGCGTTCGCCCAAGCATCGCTCGTTTGCGGCAGGTACACAATCCCCTTCGCCTTTGTCGGATCAAGAATGGCTAGTGTTGAACCTGCATGCATAGCCACTGTTGAGACACCGTTGGTAATCCCGAAAGCTTGCTCTGGCGCAACAATTTGATTCGCCGTAATATCTCCTAAAGCATTATAGCGGAAACGCAAACCGAACTGTGTAGCCAACCAGTCCGAACTTGCTACATCCTGCATCGCCGACGAAGCGATCTCTTCTGCGTTCATGCCGCTAGCCGGATTCGTCCATGCGCCTCTGCGGTAACCATTGAATACTTCCGAACCGTCCCAACGGTTCTTGTTGCGGTCTGCATTGTAGTGATCTCCGATGAAGAAGATACTGCCGCCACCCTGCACATATTGCTCCAGAGCGGCCTGCTCGCTCGTCTTATAAGGAACATTAGACTCCGCAACGACGAATACATCGTAACCACTCAAATCACTCAAAGTAATTGGTGTTGTTTTGCGCAGCTCTTTCACATAATAACCATTATTCGCTAAAGCATTGGCGAAATCGGAGAAGGCGCCATCAATGACCCAATCGGCCGCCCCAGCCGTTTGTTCATGCGTATTGTCGAAAAGCACCTTCTTGCCAGCGTTTTCATTCACAACTTTGGCTTCAATGAATGGAGCCGGATCAGTCGGTCCTTCCGCCATAACAGCTTGCCAGCTGCTTGTGGCTAATACTTGAAACGGTAACGCGATTGTTACGGCAAGTGTTGTTTTCAAAAGTTTTGCTTTCCATCCTGCTAGCCTACTCATTACAATTCCTCCTTAGCATTTGCTGAGTCAAAAAACTTCTTCATAAGCAGAGGCTTTATGGACAGACAAGCCCAATAATACCCCTAAATTTTACCATGATCTAAAAGGAAAAAGTGATATTTTTTTGTAAAGATAAGGAAGTTTGTGCAGGTGCACAATTTCTTAATTCGCAACCTATGCAAACTTCACTAGCAGTCGAGCAGGATTGTTCATGAATATCACTCGATTTATTTGTAATCGCTTTCACTTTTTCTAAGGCTTTCCCTAAAGATTTAAAAGACAGCTGAACGGCAGGTTATATCTGCCTGACCAACTGTCTCCGTTTTTGTATGCCACAGCCTTTTATAAGCATATTATGGGCAAGGAAAGTCACCCGACCTCTAGCTAACGGAACGTAGCGCCGCTATTTCGGGAAATCTGCGCATAAAATCGAATAAGAGGAACGTGAGGGCGCTATTTGATCAAAAAAGAACGATCCAAAGGCAAAAACCGCGAAATAACGCCCCCTCGTTCCTCTTCCTCCAGATTTCGGATGTTTTCGGTCAAATAAAGCATCTACGTTCCTCTTCCTCATGATTCCGGCTGTTTTCGTCCAAATATCGCACCTACGATCCTCTTCCCCATGATTTCAAGTGTTTTCCATCCAAATAGCATTGACGCCTCAAGAAATTCTGGTTCCCATAGCTAAGACGGCTGATTCGCTTTCGTTTGTCCACGATAAGCATTCGGCACAAACCCCGTATGAGCTTTGAACAGCTTACCGAAATAATTCTTATTTTCGTAGCCCAACGAATCGGAAATTTGCTCAACACTCTTGTCCGTGATTTCTAAAAGCTCCTTCGCTTTTTCCATCTTGAGCCTAGTGACGTATTCAATGAAATTCTCCCCGGTTTCCCGTTTGAATAATCGGCTTAAATAGCTTGGATGCAGATGAAGATGGGTGGCTGCATCTTCGAGGGAAATTTTCATATGCAGATGATTATATACAAAGCGTTGACACTCCAGAATTTCACGGTTGTGTGACTCGCGATACACCTGGCCAGCCCATTGAATGGCCTGCTGAAGGTAATCCTTGAGCCATAGCTCAAGCTCACGGAGGGACGACAATTCATAAACATCATGATGTAAGAGCTCCGATGAGAAGGTTGATTGATAATGCTGCAGCGACTTGAGCCGCATCCGTACGTCGAGAATCATCTTCAGCAGCCATTCCTTTACTTCCATCGGGCGAAATCGGTTATATTGGATAAAATCTATCCACTTCGAGACAAACCCATCGATCATATCGGGTCGCTCATCGAAAACGACACTCCGAAACTCATCTAGTGCTTCGGAGTACTGCGCTAACAGCACCCCTCCGTCCCCGAATCCTTCTCTAACATGCCCCAATTTAATGATAGATGACTCCGGTAAATAAAAACGCAGATTCTTCCCTTCGACCATTCGAATCAATTGATCTTTCAAAGATCGTGCATCTTTGACTGGGCTTCCCGTTAGAAAGGTGAATGAAAGCTTTGAATATTGTTGTAAGCTGCTTTGCAGCTGCCTTAGTGTCTGCTCCACCTTTTGGCTGTTGTTGACGTGAAGCTCCGAGTAATGTGGAAACAACAAAACAAATTCTCCGGTATCATAAGTGAAAAGTGCTGTCTCCTTCTGATCGACAAGCAGCTCTTCAACAATATTCTGGATGGTGTATTCAAACAAATCCTTGGATTGAAAGCGATTGTCTGCCTCCTTCACACGATTCGCATAACCAAAGACCGGAAGTACGCCTTGCTTTCCAAGACGAATACCGAATCCTTCAGCTTTCAAAGTCCACTCTTCCGCATCAAACAAAGGCTCATTCACCGTACTGCGGATAAATTGACGCTTGGACGCACCGCGGTGTTGATAAGCCTCCTTCTCGAGCTTGCGGCTCTTCGACACTACTTGAACCTCCGCGTCCAACTGTTCCTTCAGCCTTCCCAACAACTCAGAAATGTTGCCAACATTCATCGTTTCCTTCAAGATATATTCGCTTACCGACAGCTTCATCGCTGTTTGCGCATAGTGAAAATCATCGTGACAGGATAGAATGACGGCCTTCACGTGAGGATGAACCTCACGCAGATGCCCAATGAGCTCCAGTCCATTCATGCCAGGCATGCCAATATCGCTTATGAGCACATCCGTCTTTTCCAGGCGTCCGGCTTCGAGCGCATCCAATGGATTCTCGTAAGCGCCCATCAACGTATAGCCTAACTCTGCCCACTTAATTGAAGTCTTCAAAAATTCAAGCACAGGTAAATCATCATCCACAATCATAACGGAGTACATGGTTAACCCTCCTTTCCTACCTGATGAGGAAAGCGCAGCACAATCTGCGTTCCCTGATCTTGTCCGCTTTCGATTTCATAATCAAAACGATGACCATATATTAAACGAAGTCGTTCAAATACATTGTGTAAACCAATGCCCGACAAGGAAGGGCTGCTTGTTTCCTGAAATTGCTGGGTAGGAATGACATCCAGATGATTGCGAAGTGCAGCTAAACGTTCAGGGGGCATCCCGACACCCGAATCTCTAACTTCCACCTGCAGCCTCCCATCCTCACAAATCCTCGAAGCTATGGTAATTTCCCCTGCCTTGCTTTTAAGCCCATGTATATAAGCGTTCTCAATTAGCGGTTGTAATAAGAACCGAGGTATTTCAAAAAGAAGGGTGTCTGAAGCCGCTGAAATCTGCAGCTGTACCCGATCACCGTGCCGAGAATTTAACAATCGAATATAATGTTCGTTAATCTCAATCTCCTCATGCAGCGAAATGTATTCATTGTTGCGGTTGATCGTCATCCGCAAGAGAGATGATAATGAACTGATTAACTCCGCATTCTCGGAATCACCTTTCATCATTATTTTCAGACGGATCGAATTAAGCACGTTAAATAAAAAATGCGGATTAATTTGCGCCTGCAGCATCGCTAGTTCTGCTTTACGCTTTAACTCTTGTTCGCGGCGGTTCTCTTCTAACGTCCGTTCAATACGGTCGATCATTCGGTCGAATACATAACCAAGCCGCCCTACTTCATCTCCCCCGCTGATGTTAGATCGCTCACTCAGTTGACCGGATTCAATGCGGACTACGGTTTGGACAAGCCGCGCAATCGGTTTCGTAAGCGTACGCACCATATAAAGGAGCACTACGGCGAATAGGATTAAAAAGAATAACTGGATCAGAAAATCAGTCTTTCGGAAAGACTCAATTTTGTGGGCAGCGCTTTTATACGGACTCATATTAACAAGCTTCCATTCGGGCGTTAAATGATTGCTATGCAAGATGTAATCTTCTCCATCTACCTTCACAAACGAAGATCCATCCTGCGCCGGAAGTTGATCATAGTAAGGAAACGGATGACCGATGGTTGTGGAGTCTTTATCGACCAGAATACGCCCCTGACCGTCAACAATGACCATCGATTCATTGTTTTTATATTGATCAAATAACTGTTGAATTGAGCTTAATTCCAGTCCAACAACCACATAACCGTACGTTAATCCATTGATACGAAGCGGTTTTGCTGCCGCCAATAAATAAGGTTGATTGGTTGCTTGACTATAATTGGGTTCAGCGCCTATCCATTTGACATTATAACCGGACGCTTTATCCACATCGCTAAACCAACTTTTTTGCAGGAATTCATTCGGGTTAAAAGCAAAGGTTGAATACGAAGCAACATACTCACCATTGGGCAAAAGCAGTGTGACGTATAAATTACCAAATGAGTTGATGACCGTTGACATTTTCTTAAATATCGTTTGTTTATACGCCAAGACATCCCCTTTATCCGTTTGGTCATTTGCCCGGCCTAATTCACGAATAGAAGGCTGCAGATCCTCATCAAATTGAATGAAATTCATCACATAAAGCATATTTTTCATTTGTCCGTTTACAATCTGATTGACGATCCGCATCGATTCCTGCGAGTTATCAGCCACTTGCGACCTCACAGCATCCCGTGTTAGCAGACTGGAGACGTTCATGGAAACGATGGAAGGGAGAACGAGACATATCAGAATCGTCAGCACCAATTTATTGCGTAGTGATAAGGTACGAAGCCAGCTCGGCACTGCACTCTCCTGCCTTTCGTTTGAATCAAAGAAATGGGAAAAAGAGGAGCCCTAGGCCTCCTCTTTCAATTATATCAGGAATGGTGTACGGTTCGTTAATAACTACTTGGCATTGCTCTTACGGATATCTTCGATTTTCGTTTTTGCTGTTTGAATTGTTTTCTCCAGATCCTGCTTACCTGTCAAGAACAGCTCGACTTGTGTTAAGAATTCCTTCTCTTGCTGCAGGGCATATGTCGGAGGAATAACAAGCTTCGTTGCTTTATTTACTTTCAACGTAGCCAACAATGAATCCTTATCGATCATGGCAGCTTGTTCTGGTTTACCATTTTTCAGAATCGAATCTACATTCTTAGCCAAATCGGCTTTCTTCCAACCCGAGAAGAACAGACCCTGTGTTTGAATTCCTTCCGTCGTATACCATTTCACAAAGTCATATGCCGCTTGCTTATTCTTGGAATTTGCTGCGACACCTACGAAGTCCGCGCCTCCAATCGTTAGACCGTTCACATCTTTCGCGTCGTACTTCGGATATGGAGCAAACACTGTCTTAAATTTCGCATTCAGCGCCAGTTCTCCTACCATCCAGTTCCCTGTTGCTAACATCGCTGTTTTACCGGCATAGAAAACGTCACGGTAAGCCATTTTCTGCGATATAACTTCAAAGTAAGGAACGGATGTTTTGTCCACATTTTCCATTTTGTTACGTAAATCGAGGGAGTAACGAACCTTTGGATTATCGATATTCTGTGTACCGTCAGGTTTCACTAGGTAAGCGTTATCCATGTCGCTGTTCAGTGCCAATTCCGCGTATTCTTTCCAATTATGGAAGTAGGATCCGTACTGCTTGGCTGCGCCTTCACCCTTGGTCAATTTCTTAGCATACTCCGCATATTCATCCCAGGTCCACTCTGTTGGTACGGGCAGTTTCGCTTCATCCAACTTATCTTTGTTCAATAGAACGAACCATTCCGCCATTTTACCGGGCAGAGCATAATATTTGCCGTTTACGACCGGGTCAAGCTTATATTCATCTTTAACAACAATGTTATCTTTCTTCAAATAATCATCAAGTGGCTCCAAGATACCGGCTCCTATGCGTTGAGCGAATTCGGGTGCGCTTGAGTACATAACAACGTCCATTTGGTCGCCGGAAGCGGCTAATAGATCAAGCTTTTTCATCCCTTCTTGGGAATCGCCCTTCTCGGACATGCTTTCATAAACGACTTTCACGTTCGGGTGAGTTTTATTGTAAGCTTCAACAGTCGCATTCCAGTTCCCTTGAGCCTCAGTGTACCATCCTTGTACTTTAATTGTAACAGGCGCTTTAGCTGTTGCTGCTGCATCCTTACCATTATCCGCCGCAGGTGTATCTCCTTTACCACAGCCCACAAGTGCAGTACTGATGGCTAGGACACCGCTTAGTACTAATAAACTCTTTTTCATAGGAACCCCTCCAAGTTGTATTCGTTATATTGAAAACCTTTACATAATCGATCGTAACAAACTTGTTTGGAGCACACGAGGCACTATTTTAACCTCATGCACTCATTTTTTGACTTTTTAACCCTTAGCCTTTAACGCCACCCATCGAGATTCCCTCGATTACTTGCTTTTGCCCAATGATGAAAATGATAAGTAAAGGTACGATTGCCGATACAGAAGCGGCCATGATGAGTGAGTAGAACTCTCCATTTAGATCAGCGAAGGATCGAATGCCAAGAGGCAGTGTGAATAAATCTTTCGTCCTTAAGAAAATAAGCGGGTTCTGGTAGTCGTTCCATGTCCAGATAAAACGCAGAATCGCATAAGTAGCGATCGCTGGACGTACAAGCGGTGTACAGATAGAGAAGAAAATTCGGACATGGCCTGCTCCATCCATTCGCGCTGACTCGATAAACTCCTCATGAATGCCCATATAGAACTGGCGAAGCATGAAAGTCCCGAGAACACTGAAGGAGCCAAGCAAAATTAAACCAAAGTGACTATCGAACAAGCCCATCCAGCGGAACAATAGAAACTGTGGAACGAGAATCGCTTGACTGGGAATCATATAGATCGCCAGGACGAGAACAAAGAGTACATGACGGCCGCGAAACTTGATCTTCGAGAAAGCATAGGCTGCCATGGAGGAAAGCAGGACGGAAAGCGCCGTAGTCAAAACAGAAACCTTGATAGAATTCCAGTAATACAGGGAGAATTTCGTCGACCAAACCGCCTTATAATTTTCAATCAAATTCCAATGCTTCGGGATCCACTGAATGGGATATAGAAAAACATCTGCTTCCGGCTTCATAGATGCGGATATCATCCATAAGAAGGGAGACATGAACAATATGCCTATGATAAACATGAAGATCGTTAGCAGCGTTTTTTTCACATTTTTAAACTTGTCCATCGGTTACTCCTCCTTCTTCTCTAGTAATTGACCCATCTACGTTGTCCAAACCACTGAACGAGTGTAATCAGGAGGACAAACACCAGCAGCACAATAGCCATCGCGGAGGCGTAGCCGGATTGTAGATTAACGAAGGCTGTTTCATACAAACGATATACGACTACACTGGTTGAATTCGCAGGACCGCCGCCTGTTAGAACGGAAATAACATCGAACGCTTTGAATGTCCCTATAATGCCTGTTACGAGTAAAAAGAATGTGGTTGGCGATAAAAGCGGCACCGTTATGCTGAAAAATTGCTTCAACTTCGATGCGCCGTCAATGTCCGCTGCCTCATAAAGATCGTTCGGAATCGACTGCAAACCGGCCATAAATATAATCATGTTATATCCGATACTCACCCAGATCATAAGTCCCATTACACAATATAAAGCAAAATCCGGATCAGCTAGCCATTTGGGCGGATTCGCCATCCCCCAGTCGATTAATATTTGATTAATCGGTCCATAGGTTGGGTGGAACAATACCTGAAACACAATAGCTACAGCAACAACACTTGAGATGTAAGGAATGAAATAAACCACTTTAAATAGGTCTTTAAAATGAATTTTCTTATCGATGATGACCGCCAGAACGAGCGAAAAGATCAAGGTTAACGGCACTACAATCATAAGAATCAGGTTATTTTTGAGTGATAGAAGAAATACGCTGTCATGCACAAGCTTAACAAAGTTATCTAAGCCGAGAAATTTCACTTTAGAAAATCCGGCAACAAAGTTCCAATTCGTAAAACTGAGGAAAAAGGAAGCTACGATTGGAAATAGTGTAAAAATAAATAACCCAAGTATCATGGGACTGACGAATGCGTATCCGACCAGATCCTCGCGCACCTGCTGCGTGGACCGCTTCCGCTTCACTTGTACGGAGGGAGTAATGCCTGCTTGTGAATGTATTTTGGTAGCCATGAAATTCACCCCATGTCGTGTTTTCTCTAGTCTACCTTGGTGGAGAAGCATAGGTAAGTCAATTAATTGACTCCTTTGGGTAAAATTTTGACCTTTGGGTAAGTAGTATGGCGGGATGCAAGGATAAATGTCTTGCGCTGTTCTAAAGAACGAGCCGTTTGTCTAGGTTAATGAGAAGCAAGTTAAGTTGCAGACTTTAACCTTTTAACACGTAAATTGATCGTCGGCTCCCCTTTTTGCGGTCCAAGCCATATTTGATCAAAACAATTCTACTCTCGCAAGCAATATTGTATTTTGTACAACAATAAGCCGGCTAATCCGCGTAATCCCTGCGATTGTTGCAGAACATACAACATTTTCTCCCAAAAGCAGCTCTTTTGAAGGAAATGCGGCAAAATTGTTGTACAACATACAACATCTTCAGCTTGGGTGAGAAGAAACCACTGAAATTGTTGTACACTGTACAACTTTCGCTCCTATAAACCGAGAAAAGACAGGTTGAATTCCTAATAGACCCTTTCCCCCATGCACGCGAATCCTGAGAGCGCGTTGTAGCACCGCCGCATGGCAGTGACAGCAAAAAATCCGATAAGCCTCAGAGGCTAACCGGATCCTTGATCTTACTTATTCGCTTCATGCACCTTCAGCAGCTTGCCTTTAATCGTCGTATTCTTCATGATTTTGAGCACCAATGGGCCCTTACCATTCAAAATATCCACATACGAAACATTGTCCTGAATCGTAATGATTCCAATGTCATCAGCCGTCACACCTTCAATTTTGGCCAGGGTTCCTACAAAGTCTACAGCCCGAATCTTTTTCTTTTTCCCACCGTTAAAATAGAGCTTCATAATTCCCTTGTTCAGTTGGTCACTTTTATCCCTCTTAATAACAGGTGTGGCCTGCATTTTTTGATCAAAAGCGGATTGTCCAATATCAACCTCATCCGCCGTGGGAGCGTCTTTTCTCGGTATTTCGAACCCCAGATAGCCTTCAATATCAGCTAGAAACTTGTCCTCATTTGGCGTTACAAACGTAATCGCCTTGCCCGTTTTCCCTGCACGTCCAGTTCTTCCGATTCGGTGGACATAGCTTTCTTTTTCAAGCGGAAGATCGTAGTTAATGACATGCGTGATATCCTCCACATCAATCCCTCGCGCCGCGACATCCGTGGCAATTAAGAAACGGAATTCCCCTCTTTTGAAAGCATTCATGACTAGGAACCGATCGTCCTGTATCATGCCCCCGTGGATTTTGTCGCACGGATAGTCTAGCTGCTCCAACTGCCTATATAAGTAATCGACATGCTCTTGCGTCCGGCAGAAAATGATGCAATTATCGGGATTCTCCACCACGAAGACATCCTTAAGCACATTAAATTTCTCGTTTTCTCGAACCGTTATGATAGAATGCTCAATCTGAACCTTGGACGCCTCAGGTGTTTGAATCTCAATATCGATAGGGTTATGCATGTATCGATGGCATAATTGTTCCACATCATTGGGGAGAGTTGCCGAAAATAACATCGTCATGCGATCCGTCGGCAGCTCATCAATAATCGCCCCCACCTGCTCAATGAAGCCCATCCGGAGCATCTCATCCGCTTCATCGATGACTAGATATTTTAGCCGCTCCAGGTCCAGCGTCCCTTTCTGAATATGATCCAGCACGCGGCCCGGCGTCCCAACGACTACATGGCACTTTTGGTGCAGCTCAATCTTCTGCTTGGCAAAAGGCTGCTTCCCATAAAGAGCTACCGCTTTTATCCGCTTGAATCTCCCGATATTCGTGATATCCTGCTTCACTTGATCGGCCAACTCTCTCGTCGGTGTCAAAATCAGCGCCTGCGGCCTGTTCTCTTCCCACTCCACCAATTCACAAATCGGTATACCGAACGCCGCCGTCTTCCCGCTTCCCGTACGTGACTTAACCGTGAGATCCTTCTCCTGCAGTGCGATTGGAATCACTTCGTTCTGCACATCTGTCGGCTGCTCGTATCCTAAACTTTGAAGCGCCCGTACGATATCTTCACTCAAATTATAATCCGTAAAACTTCTTATACCCACTAATAAACTCCCCTTCTTCTTGCTGTTCTTCCTATATTACTACATCTTGCCTCGGGAACAAAAAAAAGCCCTTAAAAGAAGGCTTGAAGGGAAACAGACCAAAAAAATTACTGCGCTTTAAACATTAAGAAAATTTCATTTTTATCGCCCGAGTGGAAACCAATAATCTCCTTACAACCCGTTAAGATATATTCAAATCCTTTTGTACTGTCCTCTCTCGTTACACTTCTCTTTTCAATATTATTGCACGAGGTTTTATCTTTCCCTTTTTGTTTCCCACCATGTTTATCTCTTGAGTTATCAAAAATATAGTTAATTTGCTTCCCATCATAAATGAGATCACTTAATATTGGATCCCCTTCCTCTGAGTAACTAGTAATTCTTAGTTTTGATGCTTTCTGATTTTCAAAATCTGTAATAAAAGAATCAATCTTTTCAAAGTTCATTGGCCCTAGATGACCTACAATAATATCTCCATTATTCTTTGCGTCTTGAAGAGTGTATGTATTACAGCCTGATAGTACGAATACAGAAAGAACAAGACAAATTATTCTCCTCATGGGTTACCTCGGTTCTATAAATGCCCTATCGAAGGTCTTCAAACTCTCGCAATCTTTATCCCCAAAATACTCCCGTATTGTCCTTATCAACTAATTGTAATTGTTTCTCAAAATTACTATCTGGTTCGATATGATCAACCCAGTGCCACTTATCCTTACTGTCTCTCCAATAGACTTTCCATTCATTCGATTCTAATCTGAACTGCGCAATATCAAATTGAGTCCATTCCGTACCAATATAGGGTTCTCTTTCCTCAATGAGTGTCACATTGTTCCCTCTAAATTTATACACCATCCGAATCTGGTTGTTTAAATGTTTGGGTATCTTCTTCTCAATATATTCCTGTAAAATGTTTTCTAATCGTTTCTTTGTGAATTCGTCAAACATAGTTTCACCTCATATTATTCAAGATGTCTTATTCAATAGATTCCTATATAAGAATCCTATTATTCTATATAAGGGTTCATTTAACCTGCATTTAATACAGTCTCTTCTCATAGCTCTCTTGTAACCCTTAGTGATTACTTCAATGGTATATTGAGTTGAATTCACATGTTCTGATAATATTCTTGGAATTGATGGTAAAGAGTCCTCTACTGCCCAAGACTTACTATCCCAAATACCAGAACGTTTAAATGCTTTAGCACAATGAATGAAGCATTCTTCAACTTCTACTCCAATTCCTAAAATAGGGTATTTCCCCTTGGCTTCCATCTGCTTCAGAATTCCTTCATCTTTAATCACAAATGCTCGCCCATTAATTCTTAATGTTTCTTCCAGCCCAGGAATAATAAATATGATTCCAACATGAGGATTCGATAATATATTTCTTAGTGAATCAATCCTACGGTTCCCAGGTCTTTCTGGAATAACAAAATATCTTTCATTAAGAACAAGAACCGAACCGGGAGCATCTCCTCTTGGTGAAACATCACAATAACCGTGCTCATCTGAAGTAGATAAAAATAATAATGGTGATAATCCTATTAAATCCTGACAATGTTTATCTAAACTGTTAATTACTTTTTGCTTTACAAGTTCACTCGGAGAGCCTATTAGTTCTCTAATTTCATCTTCAGATGTTAAAATTTCTTTAAATGGAACCTTCATATATTGTCCTCAGTTCTTTTGTGATTATTATTGCTCTTTAATATGATTTGCCCTTCCTAATCATTAATTCAATTAATCCCAATAAATCCCTGCACTTTTACGAACTACTACTCACTTAATTTACAAAAACAAAAAGAACTGCCGCGGCAGCTCCTTCATTATTTCTATAAACTCAATAAGCCTACTCTAATCCCATCTTAAAAGCCTCAATAGCCTGACCCAATCCATCAAAAGCATCCGAATTCTCCTGAATCGGCTTATCCGATCTTATAGCTTGAACCACTTGGTTCAGTAGATTTTCCGGCATGTCCACATCCGCCGAGTGTGCTGTAGCAACAACGACTAATTGCAGATCAGGGACGACAAATATGCGTCTTCCGCCTGAACCAGATGCATAGAACACTTCATGCTGCTTTTTGCTTCCTCTGACTAGCCCCTGAACCAAAGGCTTGGACCACCAATAATAGCCATAACCACCTTGTGTACCATTACTGTAATTGAGGAATATGCGCTTAGTCACCGACTCTTTGATCCATGACTTCGGCATAATGGTCTTGTCTTCCCATTGGCCTTCCTTCAGATACAGATAGCCAATTTTGGCCATGTCTCTTAACGTTAAAGCCATAGCCCAAGCCCCAATCGTGCAGCCCCCAGGATCATGATTCCAGTTGACGTCTGTTATTCCAAGCGGCTCGAATAAGCGGGATTTGGCATAGTCAAACATGGACTCACCTGTTACCTTTTGCAGTACAGCAGACAGAAGATGTGCATCACCATTGCTGTAATTAAATACAGTACCAGGCTGGTTCTTAGCCGGACGTTCCAGAACATTTTGCACCCAGTCCGATGAGTACATCATTTCGGTTGATGATTGTTCATTTGTATTGTCCCACGCCAGTCCTGAGGTCATGTTAAGCAAATGCTTTAACATGATCTTTGACTTCAGTGGATCACTTTCTAGCTCAGGAAAAAAAGTAGCAAGCCTCTGATCCAGACTTATCAGCTTACGTTCAGACAAGGCAATACCGATCAAAGCGGACGTCACGCTTTTGGTCACGGACTTCACATCTTGCGGTAAATCAGCTTGGCTGTTCTCATTATAAGCTTCAGCAACCAAATGTCCGTTACGAATAACCGCTACACTATGTACCTGCTGATCGCGAAAAACTTCGAGCATCTTGGCTAGTGCAGCTGAGTTCATCCCTTGCGCCTCTGGCGTAGATGTTTTCCAACCTTGGGTAGGCCAATCATTAGCCCTTATTTCAGAAATACTATCAGAATTGCTGGATATTTGAGGAAACGATTTGTTCAAAATATGCACTTGATTATTTTGGGTTCCAGACGCTGACAAAGAAAGGGCTGCTGTTTTATTTCCACTTCCGACAAGTGGTTTATTCTTATTTTTCATCTCTATCTTTCCTTCCAGTATGGTTTTTAGCCCCCTGTGCTAAGTATTTTACTTTATAAGTGTGAACTAATTATGGCTTAAACCTTAATAGAACCTTAATATTAGCTGAACGTTTGCTGAATTTCATGTGATTTGAGCCCCATATGTTACAATAATCGTACAAATCCCCTTAAAAGGAAGCTTTATTCGGAGGTTAGGCATGCGAAAACTCATATTTTTCATTGGTCCTGCCGGTGCAGGGAAAACGACACTCGCCAAAGCATGGGCACGCAAACACGGCGGAGCTTTTCTCGACATGGATACGCTGCTCCGACCGGCGGCAGAAGCGATCATGACCCTTGCCGGTCAAGACCCGAACGACCGGGATTCCCCCACATACAAGACATACTGTCGCGATTTAGGATACCGCATAACGATGGACGCAGCACTTGAGAATCTCGAACTAGGCTTGGATGCTATTGTAGTCGGACCTTTCACCAAAGAACTGGCAGATCCGCTTTGGCTGGAAAAGGAACTTTCAAACATCGGTGCTACGATTAACGATGTGTGCGTTAGGGCTATTTTTGTCTATTTACCAAGCGAGAATGCCTACCAAGAACGAATACGGACTAGAGGCTCCGCTTTGGATGTTTGGAAACTGGACAACTGGAAGCATTTTAGCCAGTCGCTCGTTCGTAGGGAAATCAAATGGTTAATTGATCCCTCTTCGATTCTCTATTTTGATAATTCAGGACCGTTTTCATCTATAAAGCTAGACGAACTTGAGAAATTCATTTACAGAAGCTAACGATATAAATAACAACATTGACAATATCTATTTGTAAAGTAACAAGTGAATTGATTTTACTTTACAAATAGGCTTCTGTAATTATAGAATACAAATAGGATCTACATACTTCTCAAGGGGCAATACATAAAATGAACCCGAAAACTTCCATGCAAGACATCGCCGATAAGTTGGGCATTTCCAAGAATGCCGTCTCCTTAGCCCTTAATAATAAAGCTGGCGTCAGCGAAGAATTGCGCTTCCGTATTTTCGAAGCAGCTAATCAGTTGAACTACCGGACAGATACCAAAACAAAAAAGAAACGCGGCAACCTGCTCGTCTTAATCCCCGAAAACATTCGTAATGATAAAATCTTCTACTACGAAGTGTTCTGGTCCATAGAAAAAAGAGCCAAAGAAAATGGCTACAACGCCATTATCTGCGGTGTTACACAGGAGATGGAGGATCAACTCATCCTGCCAGAGCTTTATCATGAAATTGTATTTGACGGCATATTACTCGTTGGCGTCCTTCATCTTAACTATGTTAGAAAGCTCATTGATTTGGGAATTCCCCTCGTTACAGTGGATCATTATTATGATAGCTTACAGCTTGACGCTGTGGTGACCGCGAATGCCGAAGAGGCTTACAAAATCGTCACTCATCTCATTGACAAAGGTCATCGGCAGATTGGTTTTATCGGTTCGATTAGTAGGACGAAGAGCTTCAGGGAACGCTGGTCCGGGTATCAAAATGCTATGTCTGATGCAGGGTTGACAGTCGATATGAATCACAATATCATCAACCCCTCACCGCTGGAGGCGCTAAATTCCAACCCCGTCCAGTTAGCAGATCATCTCGATGCGATGACTTCCATGCCGACTGCCTGGTTTTGTGCGGATGACCGCATTGCGATTTCCTTCATTCAAATCCTTATTTCCAAAGGCTACAAGGTACCGGAGGATATCTCCGTTGTTGGGTTTGGTGACATTGAAGCGGCTCAAATGATCGCTCCTCACTTAACGACGATCCAAGTGCAGCGCGAACAACTTGGCTATGAGGCCGTGGATTTTCTCATTCGCAAAATCGACTTCGGCGGAAGTCCTGCGAAGATTTCCATCTATGGAGAACTCATCGAGCGTGATTCCTGTAAAGCGCTTGGATAACGAATTAAAAAGATTTTCCTGTTAGAGAATGTTTACTCTCTCTGCAAGAGTCTTTTCACTTATCCACTGGAAATGTTATAATATCTGTTAGACGAAGAACGTCCTTGAGCCCTGTGGCGCAAGGGCGTTTTTTTATTCTTTTATTAGGAGGCGTTTGCCAAATGCCATTTGAACAAGCACATCAATCGTTCATAGAAAACCATCATGCACGCAGAAGCGGTGAAAGAAAGGGTCGTTTAAGTAGGGGGCACAACTATGCAGAAAAGCTGCTGCTCCAACAGGTATGGTGGCCGCTATTCGGTAACTTCGACAACCTGCATCCGGAATATGAGATCTACGACTGGAATCGCAAGTCGCAATTCCTCGACTTTGCGTTCCTCACTCCATTCGGTCGTTTTGGAATTGAGTGTGACGGCTATCAAAGCCACATCAAAGATATGGACCGCGAGAAATTCAGTTACGCTTTGAACCGAGATACATTCCTCACAGGAATGGGGTGGACAATGATTCATTTCTCCTTCGATGATATCCAGAACCGGCCCGAAGTATGCCGAATGCTGCTGCAATTGGTCATCGGCCCCCATCTCCTCCGCAATATAGCAGCCACTTCAATCTCTCCAGAAGAAAAGGAAGTCCTTAGGTTAGCCGTAAACCTAGGGAAGCCGATTCGTCCCAAGGATATCATCCTGCATACTGATGTAAATTTTCGTACAGCGCGTAAATGGTTGTATTGTTTAGTTGAAAAGGGCATTCTGCGCTCGATAACTCGCGGTAAATATACCTGTTACTATGAGCTTAAGGAAGGTGCGTGGCAGCATTTGATTTAGTGGCATGGGTGTGATGCCTGATTACTTAAGCAATGATGCATAGACTCTCCAAGTGTTTATCACTTCCACTATTTGGTCTCTCTGTCGGGTATCCACCACCAGTTGGGCACCCGCCAATTGAAATCCACTAGTTCACGTTAGTCCAAGTTGTATATTGTGCAACAATTCTTCCACCTCACGCTGGTGCAACCGGTCATTGTTGTATCTCGTACAACAATTTGAGCTCAAAACGCCTATTTCTGAGCGATTCTCACCAAAATGTTGTACGCGGTACAACAAAAAGCCAATTTGTCCAAAAATACCTCCGTATTGTTGCACAAAATACAACAACTCGGCGAGTTAGGGATATTCATTAGTCTGATATGTGCAAGTTGAGCTAAACTCGCTGTTTAAACACTGTTTTAACGTTGTTTAATTAACCTACAAGTTATACAATGAATAAAAACATAAGAATGAGGTCCCACTATGCAAATTGAGGTTTCGACCAAAAATATGTTCTTCCTGGAATGTTTCTCCTCGGAGACCCGAGTGAAAATCATTGAGCTGCTGGGTGAAGAGCCTTTGAATATCAAACAATTATCACAGCGACTGGAGATTTCATCCGCTATTGTAACTAAGCATATACAGAAGCTAGAACAAGCAGGAATTGTTACGTCCGAAAGTATGACAGGTGTTCGCGGAACACAGAAAGTATGTTATCTGCAGCTCGAGCAAGCGATGCTTCAGTTCAAAGCAAAGAAACCGTATGAACATCCGACGAATACGATTTCAATTCCGGTTGGCCAATACTCATCCTTCGAGGTGAGGCCTACGTGCGGTCTTGCTTCGCCTACGCAAATTATTGGCGTCATTGATGACCCCAGATATTTCGCGGATCCCCAACATGTGCATGCCGGCATCCTCTGGTTCGGGAGCGGTTATGTCGAATATAGAATCCCTAACTTCTTTCACAGCAATCAGAAACTTCGCTCCTTGGAAATTTCTTTTGAAATCTGTTCCGAGGCCCCGGGGTTTAACGAGAACTGGCCATCCGATATTTCTTTCTTTATCAACGAAACTCCCCTAGGTCAGTGGACGAGCCCTGGTGATTTTGGAAAGCAAAGAGGTGTGCTATCCCCAGATTGGTGGGGAAATGGTTTCACTCAGCACGGTCTTTTGAAAATCATCACCGTCAATCCGCAAGGCTCTTTCTTGGACGGAACGAAGATTTCCGACATCACCATCCAAGACTTAGATATTTCT
The DNA here is from genome assembly GCF_013141785.1 of Paenibacillus germinis. NCBI lineage: Bacteria > Bacillati > Bacillota > Bacilli > Caryophanales > Paenibacillaceae > Paenibacillus > Paenibacillus germinis. Next base: position 24,704 of record NZ_WHOC01000011.1, on the reverse strand, counting down.
TTCGCAAAAGACATACATTTTCGAATTGCTTCCTTAGAAGAGTCCACAAACTGCGGCGGTATTACGTTATTCGGCAAGCAGTTTGGAAATTATGAGCAAGACATCGTGGTTACGATGCATGAGGATAAGTAGTGCCGACCGTGGCGCCGGGTGCTGCACCGGGCCAATGTACGGGTCGAAACGGCAGTCAGTGGCGGCCCACTTTCACGGAGTTTTCTATACACGTTGACAACAACAATATGTCAAGTAAGTCCCCGATTCACAGATTTAAAATATGAACAATCTGGAAATCCTCTCATTGACACCAAACTTGACAATAAAAAAGCACCTGTACAATTTGAGCCAAAATACGGTGCTTTTTGAAGAGGAAAAAGAGGGACAAAGGGGCTCCCAAAACAAAGCTAACTTTACATACGTTGTAGATGGCTCAAAGTATCACACATTTGCATAGGCTAGCTGGAGGCCATCAAGTGCAGGAATGAAATGATGGTGAGTATCCAATATTGCATTCAGCGTGTGAAGAGCATCTTGGTTCTGCTGACTAAGCTTGGCATTCTTCTTAAGTCTTACCAACAACGACTGGTTGGCGATAACCTCAAGCAATTGTCTTTTCAGCTCCACTGCATTCTTCACTTCAATTGCCGCTCCAAGCCCTACAAGAAATGCAGCATTATCCTGTTCTTGACCAGGTATCGGCTTGTACAGCATCATCGGTAGCTCGAGTGCGAGCGCCTCGGATACGGTAAGCCCTCCCGGCTTCGTCACGATCAGATCGGATAAAGCCATCAGCTCGTGGACGTGATCCACGAATCCTGTGACCATCACGCGATGGCGTGTTTTCTCACCGCCTAGCTCCTCCTCAAGCTGCTGCTTCAGCTTCTCATTGCGCCCGCATACGAATACAAACTGCACTGGCACCGCCAAATCGTCTGATTGCAGCACAGACTTGAACTGCTTGCCAATCAAGCCATGTCCGCCACCCATTACCAGTACAGTAGGCATGTCACGATGCAAACCATGCTTATCACGGAGCTCGTTCCGATCATACGTTTGCGTGAAAGGCATTCGAATCGGAATACCCGTCACTATAATACGCTGCTCCGGAATCCGGTAACGCAGAAGCGATTGCTTCACATGCTCGGCACCAACCAGATAACGATCCGTACCGGGATGAACCCAGTAGCTGTGATCCGTATAATCGGTCATCACTGTCACAGTAGGCACCGTGGTCAGTCCGTTACATTTTAAGTACGACATCGCCGCGGCCGCTCCAGGAAAGGTGCACACCACTTCCGTCGGTTCCTCTTCTTGCAGCAATTCCAGCATCCTATCGGTGCTGAACGATTTCATCTTTTTAAACATATGAGACAATGTATTATCCTCTCGCGTCTTGCGGTACAAATACCCGTAAACAGAAGGCAGACTTTTCACCCACTGCATATAGCAGTATTTGCCCACCGAATGCAGGTAAGGATGCGTCCACTCCAGGAAATCAACTACTTTCACGTCCACATCCGGTTTATAAAACCGTGCAGCTTCCAGAATCGCTTGCGCTGCTTTATTATGCCCGTCCCCTAGGCTGCCTGTCAGGATTAATAGTTTGTCCCTACGTTTCATCTTCTAAGTCCCCCTTCGAACTTTCGCTGCTGCGTATTCACAGCCACCGATTCTTTCAGTAAACCAATTCTAAAACGTTCCACGACGTACACAACACCCTCAGAAACCAATACAGCACCTACGATATCCAGAAGAACATGCTGTTTTACGAGCAGCGTCGATACAATAATGAGCAATGACATGCTTGTAACGGCGATTTTATAGGGCCAAAATATAGTTGTTGATCTTAAATAGGCTTTCATCATTAAATACGAAGTTAACACGTGTGTACTTGGAAAACAGTTAAAAGGTTGATCTGAGCGATACACCCACTGTACCATCCGCAGCAGCCAATCGCTTCCGGTTAGCTCCGGCCGAGGAACAGTCGTCTGATATATAGCATATACCCCATAACACAGGAGCAGACCCATTATGAACTGAAAAAGTGTTTTATAGTACATGCTGCGATCCTTATAAGCCAAATATAAGAACCCAACCAACAGAAATCCATACCAAGACAGGTAAGGTATAACGAAGCTCTTCATAAATGGAATTTGCCGATCCAAATCCGTAACTAAGCTGTAAGCCACCCCGTCCGCCTGATTCAGATGAATGTAGATGAGACCCACTAGGGGGATCAATAGCAAGCCGCTGCAAGCCATTATATATGACCACCACGAAGTTTTTTTCACATCAATTCCTCGCTCTCCTTTACGTTATCTTCATTATAAAAGAGATCCAAAAAGTTCTTAACGCACTAAGGTACTGTCTTTCGTTAGCCAAAGGTCGCGAAAAAACCTAGACCAAAGTCTAAGTTCTATTTTTGCAAAAAGGAAAAATACACAGAAAAGACCTGTGACTAAGGCACAAGTCTAAAAGGCTATGGAAGTAAGTAAATGCTTATTTATTTCTTTTAGATCGCTTCTTATAACGTAGAATTCTATATAAAATAGCCCCGGTCAAGCCAACAAAGATGGCGATGACAATCCAACGATTGGACATATTGTCTCCTATGAAAGATTCCGTTGTAGCTCTAGCCTCTTTCAATGGGATCTCTTTATCTTTCAAGTAGTCGAGCTCTTTGGAGGCATCGGCAAGCTTTTTGGAAGGTGAGCAAAGTGGGTTTACCCATTCGTTCCCTTTCTTTTTTAGAAAAAGGAGATAGTGTACTCCTTTCTCACTTGGCCCGTTAAGTGATCCCCATGTGATGTCCTCATCCACATTTATTGTACGTTCCTCAATACCTTTAAAACTTTTTACGACAGTTAATTGAATTTGATTACTCTCCTTTTTGCGAACAACACCCTCAACAAGACCAATAATGACACCATCATATTGTTCATAAGCCTGCTCCATCGATGGCATTTGCGCACAGGATAGCGCATAGGTATTTGTGGGAAATAGAAACACAAGAAGAACTATCCATATGATTAGTTTATTCAAGCCAACACCGCCTTTTTTTTAAATTAGACGGATTTGACTGGTCATTGTTGCAAAATTATGTAAAAATCCGTTTCACGAACAGGGGTGGAGATAATGCCTCTATATTTGGACAGGCGGCATGTAAGATTGCGCCCGCCAGTATTAATGTTTTCAACAAAAGCTCCCCCTCCCCTAATGCCTAGTACAAGCTGTATAACTTCCTTCAAGAAATCAGCTTCGTCTGTTTCGCCTTTTCCGCAACTTTTTGGGTATAGCCGCTGAGCGGCTTTTTCAATGCTAGAGCAATAACGTAGCAAATCGCAATGAATAAACAAAGGAAGAACGCATCTCTAAGTACCACGGAGAGCAGCATACCCCCAACCGCCTCGCGCATGATACCTACCGCATAAGTGAACGGCACGAGTGGGTTAAGCTTTTGGAAAAAAGGCGATGCCGTGCTAACCGGGAACGTGCCGCCGGAGCTGGAAAACTGAAGCACAAGGAAGATGATCGCAATGCCTTTGCCTATGTTTCCGAATACGGAGACCAATGTGTACGTGATGGTTATGAACACTTTGCTGATGAGAATCGCAAAAATAATGAACCAGAACTTATCCACAACATATGTGCCCAGGAGGTACATATCGCCAAGTGTGACAATGATGGCTTGGAGACATGCAACCGTCAGGAAGATGAGCATACGTCCAAAGTAGATATGGTGCAGCTTCAGCAGGCCTTCCGGGTTATCCACATCCACTCTCATCATCGAAACAAGCAGCATGGCGCCTACCCACAGGGATAGCGTTGTATAAAAGGGCGACATCGCCGACCCATAATTCGGAATAGGAAAACGCCTATCCTCTTTAATAAGTACAGGATTCGCGAGGAAATCGCTTTGCTTCTGAATATCATTTTGCAGCAGTCGGAGAATTTCTTCGATACTTCCCCCGCCTTCCACCTTACGGATTTGATCCGCTGCTTTGCGGACAGCCGCCTCAAATTCTGGCAGATCATTGCGCACAAGGTTGGCCGCTAAATGAACGGCACTCTCGACTTCCGGAAATTTCGTCTGGTACAGATCGGATAATTTACGGATTTCGTCCTCAGCCGCTGGCAAATCATTACGCACAAAGTCTGCTGCCTCGTGCAGCTTCTGCTCGACTTTAGGGAGATCATTACGAACGAACGGCGCGGCTTCATTGATTGCGTTGGTGAACTCGGTCATTTTGGTCTGAAGGGTCGCTGACGCTTCATGTACTTTCGCGCGGATATTCGGCAGATCCTTTTGCAGCATATCGAGCTGAGTTTGCGCGAAATGAATGCCGCTCTGCGCATCCACTAAGATCTCTTTGATGTTCGGCAGTTGCGACTGCAGTGTCTGCAGCACAGTAGCCGAGTTTTGGGCGATAGACTTCATTTGACCCAGTGCTTTGGTGATGTTCGGGACAATTTCCGAGTCGTAGCGCGACAAGATATTGCCTAATGCGCTGCTCGCCTCTTTGGACAATGTATTCAAATTATCCACAAGGTCTTTCGCTGGTTTCTCCCCGCGCTGAATGGCCGATTGGATCTTACTTAACGTTTGAAGTTGGTTATTGAACTTGGATTTGACACTGTTCAAACGGTCTATGGAGTCGGTAAGCGGACCATTAGGTAAGTATGTATTCAAACGCGTAAGCAGGTCGACTGTTCGGTCAATGACCGCCACGCCTGTAGTAAGGCGATCCGTGAGCAGCCCTATAGCAGCCAAAGCTTTCTGCGGGTCAAGATTAGCATCCTGGAGCAGGCCAGTAAGCTGCGTTACCGCATCCGCTGTCTGCTGAAGCAATATCAAATTCTGCTTAACGACAGGGATAAGCGCTTGGAACGCCGCATCATTATTTTGTAAAAAGTTGGCCAATTGGCTTGCAAACGCACCACCTTGCGCAGCAATGGCCTCTACTTTAGGCAGAGCGTTTAACGCCGCGGTAACAATTTCATCCGCCTTGCGAGATTTATCAATCGCTGTGTTTAGAGCCTCTTCGACCTTGCCGAAGTTCTGATCCAGTTCTGCAATACGATCAGCGGCCCGCTGGATCTCCGGCAGTTTTTCCTGAATGACCAATACCTCTTGCGCAGCTGATTCAATCTTTGGCCAACGCTCTTCAATCTTTAGAATCGTATCACCGGCCCGATCTATTTCGGGAATCCGTTTCTCGAGCTCGACGATTTTCTGCCCCTTTTCCTTGATTTCGGGCAGCTTCTGCTCGATCTCAAGCGCTTTATCACCCATAGCCGTAATTTCCGGCAAGCGCTTTTCCAACTCAAAGATCCTTGACTCCATATTCCGAATTGTCGGCAGCTCTTTCTCCAAATCGATACCGAGCTCTTTCATTCGTGTCAAAATAGACGTGCTCACCGTTTTAATAAAATTTTCGCTGATTTGCGCAGTCACACTAGAAGCACCCTTACTTGTAATTTTAGGAGCGACCGCATTAATTTTCTCATTTACCGTGTATAAAATCTCCGGCTTTTCCATCGATCCATCCACAATACTTGTTATTTTTCGCGAAAAATCATCCGGAATAATCAAACTTGCGTAATAATCCCCTTTTTCAACACCGTCCAGAGCCTCTTGCTCGTTCACAAACGTCCAACCCAGGGAATGATTATTTTTCAAATTATCCACAACTTCATTACCGATATTAATAGCTTTATCCTCGACAACTGCCCCTTGGTCTTTGCTTGTTACCGCAATTTTGATACCAGACGTATTGGCATAGGGATCCCACATCGCCTCTAGATTAATCCAGGCATACACGGATGGTAAAATAGCTAGTGCAATCATAAGAAAGAGACCTGTGGGCACTTTCCACAAGTTCCTAAGATCCGTTAAATAAATGCTCAAAATTTTCTTCATAATACCTCCACAACTTTCAACGATATGGTTAATGTTACCTTGCACCTAAGTTACCATACACTTATTCGCCATATTAGTGAAGACCATACTAAAGAATATCCATAATCCCCCCAATGGAATCCATCGGAATGAGTTCTCCTCAATGTTAGAAACCTTCATGGCTGTGGGTAAGTTGTCCTGTGGATATGTGTATAGATTGTCTGATTTATTATACACAGCCTGCTCTGTGGACATGTTGATACTGTGGGTAATTTTGTGGATAAGTTTAATATGATCGGCATGGAGTCGTAAAGAGAGGAACAAAGAAGCGAGGTCAGAAAGCAGGTTGAAAGGTGCAGGCTCGAAGATGCGGAATTCCCGTTAGAGAGAGCAATTTTAAATCGAGAAAAGAGGGAGGGGATGTGAGGAATTATCAGAAATGTGATTACTTTAGGCTCGGTTTTCGAGCCTATTTCAGTTAACACAAATTGAAAGCTCGGTTTCCGCGCTTTCGCACATATGCTGATTACTAGCAACATCCTTAAGCTCATAAATCGGCTTCCCAGCCTTTTTCTCATAGTAGCGCATGCAGCGGCACAAGCCCACAGCGTTGGTTGCAAGGCATCACGAGCAGGTATTTACTTTTGCACAAAGGCATGCTATTCTTATTTCGATAAGTATAGAAACAACAAGAAAGGAGCACTCTACGATGGTTGATGTCAGTTTGGAAGCCAAGCAAGCGGTGAAAGTTCATAAAGCGTTAGGCGAACCTACTCGCTACAAAATTTTTGAGATCCTGATCAAAGAAAGCAATTTATGCCCTGCGGAACTTGAAAACCGTTTGGAATCAGTGGCCTTATCCACACTGTCTCATCATTTGAAACAATTAACAGACTGCGGACTGCTTGACTCCCAAAAAAAAGGAACGTTCGTATACTTCACCGTGAATTGGGAAAACGCAAAAAAATTCGTACCTTATTTGCTTGATTAATTTTTTCACTTTATATTTCTACATATTTAGAAATATAAAAATATCCCTCATATCTGTTGCAAATGTATTTTTTTTGATCCATATTTCAATAGATCTAGAAATATAAAAATAAAAATGAAAGAGGTTATCAGAATGTCAAAAACATGGAAAATTTACATCTTAGCACTCCTTAGTTTTTTAGTGGGAACATCGGAGTTCATTATTGCGGGAATACTGGATAAAATATCGAGCTCGATGGATATTTCATTAGTAGCTGCAGGCCAACTGATTACCGTTTTCTCTCTCGTCTACGCGATCGGCACTCCGATCATCATGGCTTTAACCTCAGGCTGGGACCGGCGCAAGCTGCTCCTCTACGCGCTTGGTTTGTTTGTCGTCGCTAATGGATTGGCCTTTGTCATGCCGGGATTCGGACTGTTCGTCAGCGCTCGAGTCTTGATGGCTCTTGGAGCCGGGGTCGTTGTTGTTACCTCATTAAGTATCGCGGCTATGATTGCCCCTCAAGGAAGACAGGCGAGTGCGATCGCAACTGTTATTATGGGCTTCACTGCCTCTTTGATCGTAGGGGTCCCGCTGGGTAGAATGATTGCCGCTTCATACGATTGGAAAATGGTGTTTGGTGGAATCGGCGCCCTGGGCCTAGTAGCAATGGTCGTTATCGCCTTAACTATTCCTTCCTTGCAAGGGGAAGCGGCTATTCCGCTGCGCAAACAATTGGCTCTTTTGAAAAATCCAAAAATGGCCATGGCCTTGTCGGTTAGTTTCTTTTGGCTTGGTGGTTATTCAATTGCCTATACGTACATTTCACCTTATCTTTTAACGATTACCGGTATGGGTGAGAAAACGCTGAGTACAGCCTTGTTTGCATTCGGTATAGCCAGCCTTATCGGCTCCAAGCTCGGGGGCTACAGCACCGATCGTTGGGGAGTTAAGCGAACATTAACGTCGGGTATGCTGTTGCATGTAATCACGCTTATTTTGTTAACTTTGGCCGCACACTCACCCAGTGTCGTATTACCATTGCTTATCTTGTGGTCTTTCGCCGCTTGGTCGTCAGGGCCTACACAGCAATATAATTTAGTTACACTAGCCCCAGAATCTTCAGGTATCATGCTCAGTCTGAACAGCTCGGTTATGCAGCTTGCGATGGCTGCCGGCGCCGGTGTTGGCGGTGTTGTAGTTGGACAAATATCTCTTGCGTCCGTTACTTGGATCGGAGCGATCGGTGTTGGGATTGCTATGGTTATTACAATCTTATCTTTTAGAAAATCAAGTGCAGGAAGCAAGGCTACTGCTGAATCTTCAGTTCAGCCGTTGCAAAGAGCATAAGAAATCTCCAGAGGTTCATTGGAAAAAGACAAAAAAGGATAATTCAGCTCTTATGGAGCTATAGATTATCCTTTTTTATCTGTCATGGTAGTCATGAAGCTCCAATAAAACTGACTGTAATCCAAATCTAGCGCGAGCCTAATAGCATTCGGCTGGGCGGTGGCGTTTGGTCGAAAATCGGCAATGCTTTGCCCCATCGCGATTCCTTCCTGGGCAACAACATGAACCGGCCGATTCATCCACTGGAACATATGTCGATTAACAAGAGCCATCATGGGAAGTAAGTCATGCGTCGGGGCACCTTGAAGCTGGGGCATAGATGTCTTATAAAAATCGTAATAAACATCAAAAATTGGTTTAAAAAGGGGTACCTTACCTACCCTGTTGATTGAATCACTCATATTCTGAGTCACAATAGCCTTATGGGTCACATTTAACGGAAACAGGGCAATGGGTCCGCCGCGCCTCATGACAAGATCAGCCGCGACGGGGTCCCCAGCAAAATTCGCTTCAGCCACTGGCGTAACGTTGCCCGGAACAAGAAAGGCACCTCCCATGATATAATATCCTTTCACTTTCTTTAGCAATTCCCCATACAGCATAATGGCCATTGCAAGAGAAGTCAGTCGCCCTGTATCGACAATGATGAGCTCGCCACCATATCGTTCGAGGATGGATTTCACGATTCCAAAATTTTGCCCCTCCGATGCAAATGGGGGAACTATCGAACCGAGCCCATGCGTCCCGTGTACTTTGGTCGTATAAGTCGGAGATTCACCTTTCATTGGCCGTTCCGCCCCTTTGATGACCGGCACATCGTTCAGTCCTAATGAATCGAGAAGAAAGTGGGCATTTCGGACGGCATCCTCGACTGGAACATTGCCGTAGCTGCAAACAATTCCGACAATGTTGATTGTTTTCGTAAAGCTAGCGTACATAAGAGCGACGGCGTCATCGACCCCCATATCGGAGAAAAACAATACGTTAGTTGTCATTGCATCCCCCTTCGATACAGAACTCCTTATATGTTTATGAACGCGGTTAATGCAACATGCGATAAACAGCGGAGAGGTCTTGCATAAAGAATGGGATGAAAATAATCGAAAACTATCCCAAAAATGATAAACACATTTAACTGGCAGCTTCTTCATGGATATGTGGATACATATACCAGGGATAGGCTTCCACTATAGGGAACAAAGAGTGGCTATTTACGTGAATTATGTCCTAATTCAAGCAAACGAGGAACCTAGTGACGCTATTTACGTAAAATATGCTCAATTCTAGCAAATGAGGAACGTAGTGACTCTATTCCGTTGTTTTCAGCTTCGAATAGCACAAATTTCATCAAATAAGGCCCTCTCGTTCCGCTAATTCATTATTTAGCTCATTTGATCCACTTTAGCCACTCCTCGTTCCGTTAAGAGCAACGTTGACCAAAAAGGACCTCCCCCCTTATGGCGAAAGTCCTCGTTGGCGTTCACTTCTCAGAGTCGTGCAAAATACTCAGCAGCAGGCAGGCGCAGCCTGCCTCTTATAACGGCACCACTTTGCGCCAAGTGCGCAAAGCTGTTACATCTTCCGCGCCTGCGGCCGCGTAAGCTTCGCAAACGAAGCCCGGGACTTCCGTGCCGTCCCGGAGCTCAACCTTTCCGATCCCCAGCGGAGCTGGGATCGCAGCTGCAAAGCCGCCGAATGCCTCCAGCGGCATCTCCCAGACCTCCAGCAGGATGGCTGCGCCGCCCTGCTGCTGCTTGACAAGCCCCGGCTTCGCCGGCGTGGTTGGCAGCTTCACCAGGCTGTACTTCGCTGCGGTCTCATCCTCCCGGATGAACCGCGCTCCACAGCCTAGCATTTGCTTCTCCAGCGGGTAGCCGCGCATGTGTAAGCCACAGACCGCGACCAGCGTCGTCGGCACCGCTACCGCGGCAACCTCATCCGCCACAAACTGCCCGGCTGCGCCGCAGATCAAGCTCTCCTCTTCAGCGAGCGCGAAGAACGTGATGCCAAAAGGCGTCTGCGGCGCCGCATCACCCGCCGGCACAGCAACCCCACACAAATCAAGCAGATTGCAATGATTCGTGTAGCGCCCCATATCCCGATTCGTGCTAATCGGGTCAGCAAGTACTTGCTCGCGCGTCCAAGTCCCCCCGCAGGTAGGCATGACAAGCACAGCATCCTTCAGCAATTTGCGAGCTTCCAGCTTGAACTGCTGAAGCTTATGCATCGCATGGAACACAGATGCAGCATCGTACTCGGCAGCGGAGCCGGAGCGAAGGATCTTCTCTGTAACTGGGTACGCAATGCCGGGATTGGCTTCAATAAAGCTGCCCAAGGCCGCCCAACGTTCGGCCACCCATGGGCCCTCATACAGAATTGCCGCCGCTTCGGCGAACAACGAAACATCGATATATTCAACGGGGATGTTCAAATTAACACTTAGTCCCTTCAATTTCTCAACTGCAGTGTCCCACGCAGCGCGGTACTCCGCAGCAAAAGGACCATAAAAACCCAATTCACTTTCCGGCAGAAAAACTTTAGACGGAAGCTTAGCCGCTCCCCTTACCACACTGCGTGACCAAGGGTCATCCGCTTGAAGCCCGCGCACTACGCCGTCTACGGCGAGCGCGTCCTCTAAGCTGTGCGCGAAGACGGTTACACAGTCTAAACTCGCACAGGCAGGCACTACCCCTTTGGTTGGCCAAGCGCCGAGACTCGGCTTATAGCCTACCAATCGGTTGAGTGCAGCCGGCACGCGGCCTGAGCCTGCCGTGTCTGTGCCAAGCGAGAACGCCGCATGGCCACGAGCTACCGAGACGGCTGAGCCGGAGCTTGAGCCGCCGCTGATCAGTTCCGGGCGAAGCGCGTTATGCGCGTCACCGTAAGGACTTCTCGCGCCGACAAGCCCCGTCGCGAATTGGTCCAAGTTCGTCTTGCCGACCGGAATCGCTCCTGCGGCAATCAATCTTTCCACGACGCCTGAGTGCTCCGCCGGCGTATACGCATACTCCGCGCAGCCAGCTGTCGTCGGCACCCCAGCCAGATCAATGTTATCTTTGATCGCAAATGGAATTCCCCACAGCGGCGCATCAGCCATAGAAACAGATTTTAATCCGTCCAAATAAGGCTGAATGACATCCATCGTCGGCGGTGTAATCCAAATATTCATACCCGCATCATCCGAAGAGCGCTGCACAATGGCCGCTATTACTTCATGCGGAGTCAATTCATGATTCCGATACCTATCCCGGAGCCATGAAATACTTAGCTCCTTCGGCACTTCAATCATCTTTATCTTCCCATTCTTCTCATTCATTTCACTCTTCCCGTTCTTTCCATTCTTCTCATTCAGTTCGATCTTTCCCACCTTATTAGCCTCAGTCATCTACAGACACCTCTCTCCTTAAGCAGATTGTGCAATACCTAGAATCAACTGTCCTGCATGAACTTGATCGCCAGGCTTCACCTGAATCATTGAAACAAATCCATCACAAGGCGCATGCTGCGGGAATTCCATTTTCATACTTTCCAGAATCGCCAGTTGATCGCCCTTCTTCACTTGTTCACCTTGAGATACAAGAAGCTTCCAAACACTTCCCGGCATAATTCCGCGTACAGCAACAGTTCCTGCTGGCAGCTCATCCTCTGGTCCTTCATTGACAGTCTCCTGTTCGGATACGTACTCAGCCAATCCCTTCGCCTTCCAGCTTTCCCGCTCTTCTTTAAAAGCAATTTGCTGCTGCTTACGGAACGTTTCCGTACTCTCTTCGATGGAGCTTAGGAATTGCAAATATTCACCTAAATCAAATGTCGTTTCTTGAATATCCGCTTCATATCGACCTCTTGGGAAGTCTTCACGCAATTGAAGCAATTCCTCAGCGCTGACCTCGTAAAATTGGATTTGATCAAAGAACCTTAACAACCAAGGCTTACCCGCCTTAAAGCTTTCCGTAGAGCGCAGGCGATTCCACATTTGAATCGTACGCCCTACGAATTGATAACCGCCCGGACCTTCCATCCCATACACACACATGTAAGCACCGCCGATACCAACGGCATTTTCCGGTGTCCATGTTCGTGCCGGGTTATATTTCGTTGTGACTAGGCGATGGCGCGGGTCAACCGGAGTCGCTACAGGAGCCCCCAGATATACATCACCCAATCCGAGCACCAAATAATTAGCGTCATAAACAATCTTTTTAACCTCATCAATTGTATTTAATCCATTAATGCGTTGAATGAATTCCAGATTGCTCGGGCACCAAGGCGCATCCGGACGAACCCCTTGTTGATAACGCTGAATCGCCAGCTGTGTCGCGGGGTCATCCCAAGAAAGCGGTAAACGAACAATACGCGAAGGTACGCGGAACTCTTCTAATGGAGGCAGCACTGCGTCAATCTCAACAATTTTCTTACACGCTTCACTTACCGTTATTTGTGAAGGGTCGATGTGAATTTGCAAGGAACGAATCCCTGGCGTTAAATCAAGCACCGGAATCGAGCCGCTTTCCACAATCGCTTGCATCAAAGCCTGCACTTGAAATCGCAGCAGCAAATCCAGTTCAAGCTCACCATACTCAACGAGTAAATTCTGATCACCGCAGCAGCGGATCGTGATTGGGAATCTGCGATTAGCTGTTTCATGGAAAAAACGCGGATATTCCGGCGTAAACTCTTCATTAACAGCAGGGAGCTGCACAAGCACCAGCCGTCCGAAATCCCCCTCACCAATCGCACGCAAATTACTTTCCTGCAGATCGCGCAGAGCTTCTGCTTCTGGAAGTGTCAGCAAGTGGAATCGAATTATATCACCCGGATGAAGCTGACCCAGCTTCCAAAACTCAGCCGAAGCCGTCGTCACCGGACATACAAAACCACCAAGACTCGGGCCATCCGGTCCAAGAAGAATAGGCATATCCCCCGTCAAATCCAGCGTACCGACAGCATACGCATTATCGTGAATATTAGATGGATGAAGCCCCGCTTCCCCGCCATCTTCACGCGTCCACAGCGGAGCAGGTCCTTTCAAACGAACCCCTGTCCTTGAGGAGTTAAAATGGACTTCCCAACTCGTTTCCGTCAATTGATCCAAGTATTCCGCGTGTAAAAACTCACCTGTACAATGAGGTCCAGGGATCACACCGATCGTCCACTCTCGTGTCATCACAGGACGATGCTCCAGAGCAAGCTCTGCCGCCTTTTGAACTGGACTTCCGCCTTCATTCACACCCAGCACATCTCCCGTGCGCAGCGCTCGACCGCCATGACCACCGAAGCCACCCAGCGTAAATGTGGATGAGCTGCCGAGAATTTTCGGCATATCCAAGCCGCCGCCGATAAGAAGATAAGTACGCATACCTTCCTTGGCCTCGCCGAAGCTCAGCACTTGACCGCGAGCCGCCAACACCGGCTTATACATTACAATAGCCGTTCCATCCAGCTCCGCCTGCATATCTGCGCCAGTGACACAGAACCACATATCGCTTCGAAACTTATAAGAACCTCCGCGCAGCGTCATTTCCAATCCGCAGGCATCGTCAGCGTTGCCAAGCAGCTTGTTGCCGATACGGAACGATAGCGGATCCATTGGTCCGCAAGGCGGCACCCCCACATCCCAGTGGCGGATTCGGCCAGGGAAGTCCTGAACGGTGGTTTGGATACCGCCGTCTACAACTTCCAGAGCCCGTTCCACAGGCTCGAACGTATTCAACAATTGCGTGAAGACGTTCCCGTCTACGCAATCTTTCTCTTGAAGAAGAGCCTGCAAATACTGCAGATTCGTTGTAATACCGTACATGCGCGTTTCCGCCAACGCTTCGATCAGTTTACGAATGGCGTCCAAACGGTCTGAACCGTGGACGATGATTTTAGCCAACATCGGATCGTAAAGAGTTGTGACCGTAAGACCATCCCGAACCCACGTCTCATTTCTTGCTTTATCAGAAAAAACCGCCCGATCCAACTGCCCTGCACTCGGACGGAACTGCTGGAGGCAGTCCTCCGCATAAATCCGCGCTTGGATGCTGTGCCCTACCGGCTTACTTATAATCGATTGAATATCTGTAAGCTCATTGGCTGCCTCAAGCACCATCCACTCAACGAGGTCAAAACCCAGCACTTCCTCCGTCACACCATGCTCAACCTGTAGTCTGGTGTTGACCTCAAGGAAGTAAAACTCACACGTTTCCGGATCGTAAAGATATTCCACCGTACCCGCACTGCGATAGCCCACTTCAGCAGCAAGACGCTTCGCCGAGGCAAACATCGCCTCACGTACTTCATCCGACAGATTCGGAGCCGGGCTTTCTTCAATAACCTTTTGGTTACGACGCTGAATGGAACAATCTCGCTCACCCAGCGTAACGACTTCACCGAAGTCATTACCGAAAATTTGTACCTCAACGTGACGCGCTCTCGCGATATATTTTTCAAGAAACATGCCGCCGTTTTTGAAATTCGTCTCTGCCAAATGACGTACGCCATCATAAGCGGCTATTAATGTAGCCTCATCTGCGCAGACACGCATCCCAATGCCTCCGCCACCTGCTGTGCTTTTGAGAATAACAGGGTAACCAATACGAGCAGCTTCAACTAATGCTTCATCCAGTTCTGTAATCAGCGGCGTTCCCGGCAGCATCGGTACGCCCGCTCTTTCAGCGATTTCCCGAGCAGAATGCTTGAGTCCGAACATTTCCATTTGCTCTGGCGTAGGACCAATGAACACAATGCCATTCTCTCGGCAAGCACGAGCAAAGTCCGCATTTTCACTCAGAAAGCCGTAACCGGGATGAATCGCCTGCGCACCGGTTTCCAGAGCTGTTTTCAAAATCAGCTCTGTATTCAAATAGCTTTCCTTCGCCGGTCCCTCCCCGATCAGAACAGCTTCATCCGCGCCATCCACATGTAAACTATCTTGATCTGCCCCCGTATATACAGCAACGGACGCAACCCCGAGCTTTCGTAACGTACGTTCAATACGTACAGCAATAGCGCCACGATTAGCAATCAGCACTTTAGTAAACATCGTATCCACACCCCTTAGAATTTCGTAGACCATCTATCTCCTCTTTATCAAAGGAACTTACTTCTCCCAAATAAGAACCTGGATCGGCGTCGGATTATAGGCATTACAAGGATTATTAAGCTGCGGACAGTTGCTGATCAGCACCATAGAGCTGCCAAGCGACTGAACCTCTACATAGCAGCCCGGAGCGGAAACACCATCATCGAACTTCAATCCACCATCCGGCGTGACAGGTACATTCATAAAGAAGTTAATATTCGGCGCCAAATCCCGCTTCGTATACGCTCTGTTTTCATGCTGAGCAAGCTGGAGCATAAACGTATCTCGGCAATTATGCATCGACAGCTTATCGTGCGAGTAGCGTACCGCGTTGCTTTGAGCTGAGCACGAGCCTCCAACCGTATCATGGCGCCCGCAGGTGTCGGCTACGATTTTGAGCAATTCCTTACCGGATTCTGCTCGGAGGACAGAGCCTGTGCTGAGATAAATATTGCTTTGACCTGCAATCGTCGCGACCGCACTATAATGATCTTCTGGATTCTCTGCATCATAAAACAGCGTGTCTGCCGCCTGATTCCCTTCCAGATCGACAATGCGCAGCACTTGCCCCGGCTCCAAAACGCGCATCCAGCCGTCTCCCGCTTGAATAACTTCGCTATAGATGGCATCCCGGGCGAGGCGAGGGCTTTCCACTCGATTAAAAACAGCCATTTAAATTCCTCCTAACAGCGTGTGATATTCCCATGTATTTTCAAAAGCTCGGCGATTTTCCGGGCGATAATTCAAGCAATAATCATCTTCACCCATAGGCGATGTAGATAGCACCTCTATTTTGATTGGCACAGATGGATAAGTTGTTCTTGGGTCAAGCGGGTTCGGTGTGTTCGATAGGACGAGCAAGCAATCTAATTCCGTACGCAGCGTAACCGTGGCACCCGCAGGGCAATGAGCAGCACTGAAATGCATATCCCCATCGTCATCACAAAACACTTTGGAAAATAAATTCACAACCGGCATCATGTCACGCATGCTGAGGCCATTACGTACCAACTCTACCGCAAAGTTCTCTTGTCCGCTCCGCAGCCACTCATTCCGCTGCTCTTGGAAATTCGTCGTTCCGTACTTGGTATCCGTAGCCGCACGGCTTGTGTATCCACTAAGTGGATCATGCCAGCCGATACTGTCCTCCACGATGCTCACTAACGCTCGGCCATTGTCACTCATCAGTACGTTTCCACGTGTCAAATGGGCTGTATGCTGGGCTTTCAGCGTATCCGGCATATTGTAGCGCTCCGCAAGGTCCTTCGCGTGGAACACTTGCATAGACACATTCGCGCCCGCCTCCAGCGCCGTAAAACGAATCAACTTCCCTCTACCAATCGCTCCTGACCATTTGCCTCCCGGCCCTATTGTCTTGTTCCAAATGTTATCCATGCCACCATTCTCCTTTGCCATGTCGTTAAACAAAAAGGGAGACATCACAAGACTCAAATGTCTTGGTGATATCTCCCAGGTTTTTATCCTTCCGTGGCGCTCTTCTAAAAAAAAGAGCGGTTTACTCTCGGACCAGCCCGGTCATGACCGGCGGAACCCTAGTAAACAATCGTATTCGTTTGTGTCACTAAACATAACATCGTTAATGATATGTGTCAATAACTTCTAGATTTTTTCCGTATTTTATCTTAAATACTTCTCACAATCTCAATTCTGTGTTATATTAACTTACACATTAAGCTGATATCTAACACAAATAAGTAAAATGCCATTTTCACTTATAGGTAAGTAACGATTCATCACATACATGATTTTCTAGGGTTCCGCGAGTGCAAGCAGCCTCGGTCTGGACCAAGAGAAAACGCACAGCTAACCCTGTGTTCACGGAGGGATAAAAGCCTGGGAGGATATCTGTTTCATAGATATCTCCTTGGCTTTTTTGCATATACGCCCCGCCCGGGACGATCACCAGAAAACAAGGATAAGGGAGTGTCAACATCATGAAAACAGAAGTCACATTACGCAAAACTTTAAGCCTATCCCAAGTCGTTTACATGGGGCTGGCATGGATGACGCCAATGATTTATTTCTCCATCTATGGCATTGCTTATGAAAACGCGCATGGCATGCTGACCCAAGCTTACCTGCTTGCTTTCGTTGCCATTTTCTTCACCGCGTACAGCTATGGTGTCATGTCCAAATCTTTTCCCACATCAGGCTCCGCTTACACCTATACGAAGAAAAGCATCCATCCCTACTTAGGTTTCCTGGTCGGCTGGGCACTGCTCCTTGACTACTTCTTCTCCCCCATCATTGCCTGCCTCACATTCGGCATCTATCTTCATGCACAATTCCCGTCCATCCCAGCGTATGTCTGGATCATAGGGCTCAATATCGTCCTCGGCATCGTAAATATTATTGGCATTAAGTTTTCTGCAAATATCAGCAAGCTATTCGTCTGGATTCAAATCCTTTTTATCGCAGTCTTCTGTCTTTTCCTTTTCCGAAATATCACCGGAGACGTTCATCCGCTGCAGCCATTCCTGCAAACCGAAGTACCATTCTCCAACATTCTTGCGGGAGCATCAATGATCTGCTTCTCTTTTCTAGGCTTTGACACGGTCACGACCATGTCGGAAGAAACCAAAAACTCCGAGAAAACAATCCCTCGGGCCATCATGATTATCATCATTGCAGCCAGTATTCTATACTTGGTGCCGTCTTTCCTGACACAACTGGTTTATCCACAGCTAACCTTCGTCAACATAGATTCTGCTGGTTTCGAGATCGTGAAGCTCGTCGGCGGAGCAGCACTTAGCTCTGTGTTCATCACCGTGCTTATACTCGCCATTTTCACCCAAGGCTTATCATCGGTAACTAGCGTTTCTCGCCTCCTCTTTGTGATGGGGCGCGACTCCGTTCTCCCTAAACGAGTGTTTGGTTCCCTTCATCCTAGGTTCAACACACCTGTCACCAACATCGTGATCGTCAGCGTCGTCTCTCTGCTCGCTCTTGTTATATCGCTTGACAATGCGGTGAAATTCGTGAATTTTGGGGCATTAACGGCCTTCTTCTTTGTAAACATCTCAGTGATTGCTCAAAAATACATCAAAGATAAGCAGCGTTCGCCGAAGCAAACGTTCCTTTATCTCATTATGCCGTTGATCGGAGCCGGATTCATTGGCTATCTACTGTCTCTGCTCGACAAAGATGCCCTATGGATGGGAGGCGTATGGCTCCTCGCAGGCATAATGTATCAATTGATTCGAAAGCGTTCCGCACGTACACTAACAGCGACAAGCAGGCCCATCATCACGGGCAGCGGCCGTCCTTCGGGATCTCTGGAATAGAATAAAGAAAACCGGCAGGAAAGATCATCCTGACGGTCCTTTTTAGGTTTAACACGCATCTGCTTATATTCATATCCTTGTTTCGATTCACAGCAAATGCTAAGGAAGCTTAACTACAAACTCGCTTATATAGTAGGAAGTGGTGTTGGATATGTCAAATTCGAATTCGGCAGATTCAGCATATTTGCCGCTATTAACACTTATCTGCATGGGCAATGGTTCATGTCCTTCAGGCAGCCATCTGGCTGTCGCCTTGTATCGTCCGATTGGTACATTATCGATACCCGCGCCGCCTTTGATAGGGCCGCCGTGCTTAATCAGCTTTTGGCCTGCGCTTCCGTCAAGCAATGGACCGACAGGCGTAAGTGTTATTTCAAGATCGCTCATATCGAACTCAGGCAGGCTGTCATCGAATGATGAAAAATTGGGATAAATATAAATTTGACCTTCAAACTTCTTCCAAGTAAAATCTCGGACAGCTCCCGCGCTCCCCGCAAGCGGACGGTCGACGTCAGCTGCTAAATGGAAGGTGAAACTCTTGCCGTTAAACTCTTTGGTGAGGTCAGCGCCCATACGCCATGTTGTTGTGATTTGCGGTAATTCAATCCGATAATGTCCTGATTCATCGGTGACTCCAAGGATATTGCTGTCGTAAAGTAGGGTATTATCCGCAAAGATCGAAACATCTGGTACTGGATGGCCTTTCGCGTCGCGTACGTAACCTTTAACGACATAAGGTTCAATCTCCTCTTTAGAGGGAATTGGTGCTGGATCTGGTGCTGGATCTGGTGTTGGTACTGGAGTTGGATCGGGATAAGCCGCAACATCGGCATCTTCGATTTGGATCGTCGCAACATTGCCCTCTCGGGAGTAAGAGACTCGGAAACCGCTGTTCTCTGCCACGAAGCGCAATGGAACCAACGTGTTTCCATTAATGATTTTAGCAGGAACGTCCAAGCTGACGTTCTTTCCGTTTACTTTTGCGATAGTACTATTAATCGTTAATTCTATAGATAAACCGTCTTTCGTTCCAAGCGCCTGTTGGATATTGCCATTCTCAACCCATTTCACCGTAAAACCGAGGGTTTCAAAGAGTTTGCGGAATGGAACTAGTGTTGAACCATCCTTTAGAATAGGCTGGGCACCGTCAAAGTGAAGCTCTTGGCCCTTGAGAAATACGTGGATCGTCGGCCCTTCCGCAGGAGCAGGTGATGATGGAGGTACTGGATTTGGCGTCGGTGTAGGCTGCGTCGGACTTGGAGTAGATGTTGGCGCTGGCGTTGTTGATGGCGGATTCTGGGAAGGTGTTGGAGCTGGTGTAGGCGATGTTGCTGTCCCTCCCGATTTCATCGGCTTGTTATATTTAATCGGTTTGGAAACAATCGTACCTTGCGGAGTCTCAATTTCCAGCACATAAGACTGCGTTTCCTTAATCGTTCCGTTGTTGCTAGCATATAAGTCGAATTTAAGCTCTCCATTGAACTCACCGACAGGTTCCTTTACATCTTTTCGAAAACCTGGGTTAATGATTTCACTTTCATGGGTGGTGCCGCTTGATGTTGTTACCGTTTTATCCTGGACAATGCCGAGCAGCCAGCCGGTGGTGGCGCGGTTTGTTCTCCACACTCCCTGAAAATTGTCCTTGCCGTAATCATCCGTAGAACGAAGTACAACCGTATTAATGACCGTTTTCTGCGCTAGGCTCAGCAACAGCTTGAAGTGTCCATCTTTATTACCCTCCGGCGTGAAGTCAGCTGCGCCGACAACGTCAGAAGCCGTATCCAACAGACTGAACTCCTTGATTTCAGCACCAGTAGGTGTTGTCTCACCAAAAGCAGACGCGATACCGGCAAATGCAAGCATTCCAGCCAACACCGAGCTTATTAGCAATGATTGCATTTTATTTCGTGAATTAGACATAATACTTTTTCCTCCCTCAATGTCATACCAACATTTGATTTCGATTTCTAGTAATAAACATAACAAACCTGTATTCCTAAGTCATAGCAGCCTGCTTGGTATTATATTTTCCTGTACAAATTAGAAAACCCATTCCTACATATGATAGACCCCAGAAGAAGGCAAACCACTTGTCAAGCCATGGAAGTCCGAATGAAACCAGCATAATGAGCATCAGGATAACCGTCCAACGCGGAAACACTTTTGCGCGGAAGGTCAGAATCGCAAGTATAATTGTCCCCAGCAGCATCCCCATGCCCGAAACTCCTCCCATAATACTCGGGAATGCTCCATCTTTGGCATAAAAGCCGTATGCGAACAAACCATAAAAATTAGATGCTACCAACAAGTTCCCAATCATAAGGATTAAGGCTGCAATAAATCCAAGTACCCCGGTTTCACGGGACTGTGCCATGTAAAGCGCGATGGAGCTGATGGCCATCAAAATACAGGCCGTGAATCCGCAAATAACCTCCGGCGTACTATCATCTCCCCAAATGAGCGACGACGGCGTCATCCCCATTCTGATGATTCCCGCCAATACGCAAAGAAACCCAAGCCACTTGACTACTCTCTCCAGTGTCATTTTTTCATCCTCCATTTAATTTCAATTTCTTGTAATAAACATAACAAACCTGTATTCCTGTTTTGAAGAGTAGCTGCTCCTAGCTGCTGCAGGAAGTTTCCATGGGTAATTTCGGGAAATGATCATTTAACTGCTGTTCAGAAACCGAGGTATTTGGTACGATAAACATGAAAAACATCCTTCCTTGGTTGATTTGTTGTGGTGACTTCATTTCCACCAAAGGAAAGGGTGTTTTCTGTTTTTTTTCGTGACAATCCCTCGTCAAATCAAGGGTTTACGTATATATTTATTTTGGGGTCATCCATAATTTTCTTATTGGTTCCTCTAGGTAGAAAGGAAGGCAGCAAGATGTCAGTACCGAATCCGATAAAGCGAGATCGACCGTCCATAATGGAAAAAATACGTCCTATATGGCTTTTGCAAGCTTTTTCCGTCACATTTAGTATCGCAACCTTCATTTTCTTTATTGGCGCTATTTCCAATTACTATGAAAATCTACGCAACAAATGTGTATTGCAATTATGCGGCCCCATGTCTCCCGCTCCGCCGACAACAATAGATGCTCTAAACCGTTATCATTTTACGCCAGATACCTATGCGCTTGCCTTCGTCGTTATCGATTGTGTTCTCCCTCTTCTCTTTTATATAGCCTCGGCGGTTATTATTTGGAAATGCAAGAGGGGGGTTATGGGTTCCATTGCCGTGCTTGCCCTCGTGGCATACGGAACAACCTTCCCCTCACTAGTCGACATAGCTTCTGAAGGAATTACGTTATGGGAACGATGGTATGATGGTGTCAGGGCAATTGGATGGATTTCCCTTTTCCTGTTATTTCTGTTGTTTCCGACCGGTCGGTTTTCACCTTTCCGAACTTATTACGTTTTTATCCCCTTTTCCATAGTGCAAATAGTTAGTTTCGTATTCCCCGGTACCGTGCTTGATTTGGAAAATTGGTCGGGAATGGCTAGAATTATCTACTATTTATCAGCTATTGGTACGATGATCTATTCTCAGTTTTACCGCTACATGAACATATCCTCGTCAGAAGAGCGGCAGCAGACGAAATGGGTGGTTTATGGCGTTTCGATTTCTTTTCTGGGATTTATCGGGATAAGCGGTTTGATCGTTTACCAGGTTTTTGCCGACAATCCTATATCTTATATTTATTTGAATGCGTCACTCCATGTATTTGTTGCCCTCATCCCTTTAACACTGACATTTGCCATTCTACGACACCGGTTATGGGATATTGATCCGCTTGTCAACCGAACGATTGTGTACGGAGCCTTATATCTTTCTATCGTCCTTATCTACTCTTTCTCCGTCCTGTACTTTAGTCATGTGTTTCAGACCGAAGGGAACTTCATCATTTCGCTGGTGGCGACATCTATCGTTGCTTTTTTATTCATGCCTCTTAAAGAACGACTACAGCGTATCGTAAACAGAATAATGAAGGGAAAGCACGACGACCCGTTTGCCGTGCTTGCCGAACTAGGGGATCACTTAATCAAACCGATTGATCACGACTCATTGCTCGATATTATGGTCAAAACAATTCAGGATGCCCTTCGGCTCCCCTACGTCGGCATTTCTATCAGCATCAATGGACAAGAGAAACTTATGTCTGTAGCGGGGAAAACAGCTTTTGACGTGCAGGATATCCCCATCATTCACGGCGGAGAGGTGCTCGGCAAGCTGCTTCTTTCCAGCCGGTCTCCCGGAGAACTCTTTACATCGGAGGATCGTAAGTTGCTGGATGTCCTTTTGCGGCAAGCAGGACAGATTGTTCATAGCGTGAATATGGCCAGCGATATGAAGCTTCTAGCCAGAGACCTGCAAGACTCCCGCGCACGTCTCATCTATGCCAGGGAAGAGGAACGGAGACATATTCGTAGAAATCTTCATGACGACCTTGCACCCCGTTTGATGTCTTTAGCCTTTAATGTGGCAGCGGCCGAGCAATATATTGAGAAGAATCCCAATAAGGCCTTCGCCCTGCTTGGAGAATTAAGGATGACGATCCGTTCTACGGTTGATGATATTCGAACCATGGTTCACGACTTGCGTCCACCGACACTTGATGAGTTTGGCTTGATAGGCTCAATTAAAGCACGTATTGAAGACACCATCAAAACATCGGAACAAGTATCCGCATCCCTGCATATCACCCCTTTGCGCGCAAAATTACATATTCCTCAAGAGCTTCCCGATTTGCCGGCAGCGGTGGAAGTGGCGGCCTATCGCATCGTAACAGAGTCGCTCGTAAACATCGTAAAACATGCGAAAGCTACAATTTGCGACGTATATTTGCAGATGAATTCGGAAAATGAATTGCAAATAGAAGTCTTAGATAATGGAATTGGTATTCCCGTCCACATCAAGCCGTCAGGCAATGGCGGAATCGGTTTAACATCCATCCGGGAACGTGCGAAGGAGCTAGGCGGTCAATGTGTATTTGAACGATTGGAACAAGGCGGAACACGTGTAAAAGCACTGCTGCCATTCTCACATAGGGAGGAATAGGTATGAAGATCCTATTAGTGGACGACCATCCGTTATTTCGAAGCGGCGTAAGAAATTTAATTCAAACAACGGATGATTTACAGGTAATCGGGGAGGCGGCTACAGGAGAAGAAGCCGTTGATATGGCTGTATCCCTGCGTCCGGATGTCATTGTTATGGATATTCGGATGCCCGGTATCAACGGAATTGAAGCTACAAGAATCATCAGGGAAAAGCTCCCCGATATGAAAATTTTAATTGTAACCATGCTGAAGAACGACAAATCCGTCTTTACCGCTATGCAAATGGGAGCAAGAGGCTATGTCCTAAAGGACGCAGGAGAAATGGAGCTGCTGCAGTCAATTCGCATGGTTGAAAGAGGCGGAGCCGTATTTAGTTCGGACATCGCGGCACGCATGATGCATTATTTTATGATGCCGCAACAATCACAACTTGCCAACCCTGCTCTCTCCGAACTAACCGGTCGTGAAAGCGAAATATTGGAGCTTATATCCGACGGATGTACAAACTTGCAAATTGCCTCACGTCTTCAACTGAGTGTGAAAACTGTCGCCAATCATGTCACGAATATCTTAAACAAACTCCAAGTTGCAGATCGCCATGAAGCCAAAAAACTCTTGAGCACATCCAAGGATTTGTTTGGTGCGGAAGAGGGTGAGTGAGTATTTAATCGAGTAACGAAAAACCATTATTTATAGATGCGGGGGTATCCCGACTGAAGCCCTATAAGTACGACGAAGGATTTCACTGAAAGTTTAGCCGTTACTTATGGTAGGGTTCCCCGCGATTAACCTGCTCCACCAGCACCAACCGCATCAGCTGCTGTTCCTCAGTAGGGCTCATGTTCTCCGGTGCCTTATCGACCGGCACCTCTATCATCTGCACCTTGGCATACGGCTCTATGCGCCTCACATACTCCGCGATCCCGTCCACGAGATTAGCGCTCCTTCAATTTCCCTACGGTTAATTTCTTGTATATGCAGAACCGACAATCTCCCCTCATTTGCTCCATTGGATAAAATACAATCAAATCAGGCTCATTCACCTTATTT
>NZ_WHOC01000062.1:0-70237 GCF_013141785.1 Paenibacillus germinis | reverse complement strand
GCGATGTTTTTCATCGCTATGGCTCTGCTTTCCCGCGCGACACGCGGGTTAGCGGTCCGACCGTACACTTGAGAAAATGGATAAAAGGTTAGCTAGCGCTGCCCGCTAAGAGAACCGCCGCGAGAAACACGAGCTGCAGCAGCGTTCGGGCAAGCAGCTTAGGCGTAGGTCTCCCGCCGATTGTTAATCGTTCCCGGGCTGCCTTCACATTGGCTGGGAACATGGCTAGAAACAGTATCGCCAAGCAGATGGAAGCCACGCGGGAAGTAGCGGGGAGGAGAATACCGATGGCTCCGGCAATTTCCAGCCAGCCAGTGGCAGTAACCAGCAAATCCGGCCTCGGGAATGCGGGCGGAACCATCCGGATCAGGTCTTGTCGGCTTTTACCCCAGTGGGCGGAAGCAGTAATCAGCAGCATGATGGCCACCGCTAGTTGAAGCGGAGTTTGCCAACCGTCGAAATAGGACCAGCCGAACAGACCTAGAACCCTAAATAGCGTAAACGAAACAACAAGCACATAAAAAGGTATCATGGATATCCCTCCGTTAAAGTCTATTGGTTTGAATTGGTTTGTAACATATCTTTCATAAACAACGAATAATCTTGGGTATTAAAAGAAGTCCCAGCCAGTGGAATCGAGGAGCGCAAGCGTAAACCGAGTGAGAGCAGAACGAACATCTCCGCTGTCTTATCCGTATCCACTGATTCCGGAATGACCCCATGTTCTTGGCCAGTCATTATCCACTGTTTGGATACATGCACAGAACGCTCATAATACTGCTTGAGCACATCCGCTACAAGAGGCTGATCCTCTTTTCCGAGTAAATACATCAGCACTTTGTTCGTTACATCCTGACTATCTTCCAAAGCCGATAAACTTTCTGTGATCTTCTGCATTGGATTATCGAATGTTGGGCGGCCTTTCTCCACTTCGTTCATAAAGCGTTCGTTGGTCTCTTCTAGCCGTTCTTGCAGTACCCAAGCAAAGATTTCGTCTTTACTCTTCACGTAATGGAAGATAGCCCCCTTTGACAATCCTGATTTCTCCATGATGTCTTTCATAGTGATCGAGTGACACCCTTTTTCCCGTATTAGCTCTTTGGTTGAATCCAGCAGCAACTTTGTTGTTTGCTGCCTGCGTTCCTCTTGCTTCAAAGTAATCCCTCCGTTTACGTTTGTAACCTAATACATCGTTTATTTATATCTATAAGCATATTATACATACCGACCATTGGTTTGTAAATAAGGTTAAATCATTATTATTGGACGATAGAGGCTGTCGATTTATTCATTGTGCCTCCTCATAACAACTGGTAGGCATAACTACAAAATTCGATTTTGAGTTCGTTCAGCAGCTTTGTGAGGGTTGATTGGGCTTTCGTGGTTACCAGTGTTGTATTATCTGCAACAATGTATACGCCAAAAGGCTATTTTTTATGTTGAAATTGCAGTTTGTACAACATTTTGAACCCATTTCTTGCGAAATGGCCAGATTAGGGCCCAATTGTTGTACATTACGCAACATCGAAGGGAGAGAGGCGGGATTTAAGCAGCAATTGTTGCACTTTTATATAACATCATTCAACCGTGAATCGAGATTCATTCATCTTGCAGACTTAAGTGAACCTATAAGACGATGGATTCCGATTTAAGATACCTTCATGTAGAACAAGATTGATGAATAAATCGACGGTCTCCAACATACAAACAAGCGCATGCCGCTCAAATGGCGCATGCGCTTATTTATATGCCAATATCTAGACCGGCAGCAGTAGTACTTTGCCCGAAGTCATATTCGCCATATACTGCTGGATGGCATCTACGGTTTGACTCATCGGGAAGTTTTGGCTAATTTCGGTTTGGATCTGTGATCCGATTGATTTTTTCATCGAGCCCTGCAGGGCGAGAAGTTCAAAGATCGATTGTGTTTTCACCCAATCGGACGCCCAGAATCCGGAGATACGTTTCCGTCGAAAAACAAGATCATCAGCGTTGATCGTTGTCGTTTTTCCTCCCAGTAGGCCGTATTGGAAAATGGTAGCGCCATCAGGTAGCGCCGATAGCACGAGGCCCGTCAAGTCGCCTCCTACGGCATCAAAGCACACGGTAGCTCCAAGCTCATGGGACTTAATCTTTAAGTCCTTCTCGAAGGTAGCTGAGCTGCTGTTGACGATATGCTGTCCGCCTAATTCTCTCAGCAACAGTTCTTGTTCTTCCTTGCGAACAACACTAATCACAGGAATACCATGCTCTTTGCCGAGCTTCACTAAAATTCGGCCAAGTGCGCTAGCACCGGCTGTTTGAACGATGGCTTTGGATTTATGCTGCTTGGCTATCTTCACCATGGCCATGGCACTCGCCGGATTGACGAAGAAGACAGCACCTTGCTCATCAGATACATGATCTGGCAGCACCATGCAGGTCATAGCACTTGCTTTGGTGTAAGGCGCCCAAGAGCCGTAGACTTCGGATACGAAGGCGACACGTTTTCCTTTTAACATTCGTGCGACAAGGCTGTTGCCTGTAGCGATAACCGTTCCGCATCCTTCCATGCCGCCAACCGAAGGCAGTTCTCGCTGTATCCCATAATTACCGTGCAGAAATAATAAGTCGGCGGGATTAATGGAGGCTGCATGTACTTTAATCAGCACCTCGCCGCTGTTTATATCCGGAATGGCAGTCTCGCCAAATTCAATACCTGAAATCCCACCATACTCCTTGATCATAACGGCATTCATTATCTTCGTCATGCGAGTAAACCCACCTTATCTATTTGCGTATGATGTTCTCTAATGATTATATATGACTGCTGCAAAAGTGGGAATATTATAACTGTCTGATAAATCCATGAGCGATATTGAGATCCGATGGCATGAATTTAGAAGCACCTGATTTGATCAAACCAGCTAGAACGACACAATTAGAGGCAATGGCCCCACGCATCCATTTGGGATCGAAGGGAGAGTTGGCTTCTAAGGTTTGGAGGTCCTGCGCTGCCAATTGTCTGGTTAGTTGGGTGAAATCACTTCTATGGCAATACAGATCATCCTCAAGCTCGATCTGGAAATGACGCAAATACGTTTTCTCGCCGCCCGTATACGCAAACTGCTCCAAGGAAGTTGGTAATCGGCAGGAGAGCCATTTGATACAAGTAGCAATCTGTCTTTGATCTGGGGGTCCAAGTAAGTTGAATTGTTGGTTAAGATCGGAGATGCCGAATGGAATCAGATAAGGAGCTTCGCTTTCACTCGTGATAATTTGGATGCTGCCTCCCCCGGCATTGATCACATCAAGGTCACTGGGGATATCCGATTCGGCTATAGCTTTCTTCAGTAAGTCAGCCTCTTCTTTCTGGCTAATGGTTCTGTAAGCAATCCTCAAATTCCTACAAACTTCCTGCATATGTTCGGACAAATGAGGTGATCTTCGCATCGCTTCTGTACCGATAGCTTCGATGTCTCCTTGACCAAGGCCTTCGATAAAGGAGCCCTGCGTAGAAAGCAAAGACTTTAAAGTACCTTCAATAGACGGCAGGTCCACCCCGCTCTCCAGAAGTTCCCATGTTAGAACATCCACTTGCTCAATTTGGTCGTTTGATTTCCTGAACACTTTGGCACTATGACTTCCCAAATCCAAAATTAATTTATTACTGTGCATAAGATCTCACCCATTTGTTTTCGTAGTTTGGTAATCCCCAAGCGTGGCTTCAGAACTCCAATACTAAAGGATCAATGATTTCTATGTCAACCAATTTTTGCTAAAAATTAGTAAAAGTTTGTATAAAGTTCTAGTTTCAACAAATTGCCTTGTTTTACGACACAGAAAGCATGATTGCCGGATGTTCAGCAAAAAAGATGACCCAATCCTCGAAAGGATTGGGTCATCTTCACATGACAAATTTATAGCCTACGCCCCACACGGTTTTTATGTATTTCGGTTCTTTGGGATTGACTTCAATTTTTCTGCGCAAATTCGTAATATGAACGTCAATGGCACGGTCGTTTATGTAGGAATCGAAACCACGTAATGCATTTATGAGATCTTCTCTGCGGTAAACGCGTTCGGGGTGCTCGTACAGCAGCCGGATAAGCTCGAATTCGGAGAACGTCATTTCGATGGACTCGCCTCGGACGTAGAGCGTTCTTTTTTCCAAATTAATATTTAAATCCATGGCTGGTACGGTAACTTCATGTTCTACCTGAAGTTTTGGAGTCTCGGGAGGGTGTCCCAGTTTGAAACGACGCAATAGGGCTTGTATTCGGGCTTTCATCTCATGCATGCTGAATGGTTTGCATAAGTAATCATCAGCACCAACGGTGAATGCTTCAATCTTTTCGCTCACTCTAGAGTCGGATGAAATAATAATAATGGGTACAGGAGTTATGTTCCGAAGGGAGGTACACAGCTCAGTTCCTTCAAAGTCAGGAAGATTGAGGTCGAGAAGAATGAGATCCGGTTCGAACTCACGCAATGCAGCAAGGCCTTCCTGACCATTGTGGGACCGTAGTACTAGGAAGTCTTCCTCTTTCAGATACATACAGATCATTTCTCCGATAATATCATCGTCCTCAATTAGTAGAACTCTGTCCATTAGAAACTCCCCCAAACTAAACTAAATTTTCAATTCAAAATTCGTGAAATGAACAGAGGGAATGCATGTGCTAACACTTTACTCATTAATTCTATTATACGGTGTCGAAATTTAAGAGTAAACCGCTATCATTGACATTTTAAGAGAAATTGTTAGTAAATTATTAGCGAAATTAGAAGGGGAAATTCGTACCATTTATGTAAGTAACCTAATAAGTGGAAAGTATAATAGAGTGATAATGCGTATTTATTGCTTGTAAGGGTGGTGGGGAAATGGGTCTTTTGGACGGGTATGGTGTTCTAATTGTAAGTGATTCAAGTGAATTAAGATCAGAAGTAGGGTCCTTAATCGAGAAGGATACACAGTTCGTAATGACAGGTATGGCGAAGCGTGGAAATACCGTACTTGACTGCATCTTGGCTAGTAAACCGGATTTGGTCATCATTGATTTAGATATGGTTAACTCAGATGGACTACTTGCGCTTCATCTTATTATGAATCATAGTCCTATTCCTGTCGTAGTACTTTGTACGCATACACCCGAAGGTTCTATGAAGACCATTCAAGCGATGCGGCTAGGTGCGGCAGATTATTTTCATAAAGAAATGTTATCCCAGGAATTGAAAAATAAGATTATGACCTCTTATTTTCTTGAACGATGCAAAATGGCCATTCAAAACGGAATTCAAGGCGTCTATGACTCTCATTTCTATTCAACAGGAATTGTAGAAACAGTCCTTTCTACCCCCCTGCCACATAGACAAGATCAGTTCCAAAGGCGCATGGACATCGAGTTTCACCTGCGAAGAGCGATTGACAATCAGGAATTTCATCTTGTTTATCAACCAGTTGTTGATGTATATACGAATCAAATTGTAGGACTAGAGAGCCTTATTCGTTGGAACAACGCTACTTTGGGTCATGTACCTCCTTCTGATTTTATCCCTATAGCGGAAGAATGCGGTCTTATTCATGAAATTGGGGAATGGGTACTGAAGGAAGCCTGCATGCAGAACAAGAGGTGGCAGGAGGCTGGCCTCTCCAAAGTGTTTGTTGCGGTTAATCTGTCCAGACGACAGTTCAATGATAGCCGACTTAGCCGGATGATTCAGACTATCTTGGAGAAAACAGGCTTACAGCCCAAGTACTTGGAGCTCGAAATTACCGAAAGCATGAGTATGGAAGTTGAGCTGGCCGCAGACGCACTTCGTCAGCTGAAGAAGCTGGGTGTTCGCGTTGCGATGGATGATTTTGGCACCGGATACAGCTCACTCGGGTATCTCAGAGATTTTCCCATTGATAAATTGAAAATTGACCAATCCTTTATTAAGGGATTGATACAAAGCCAAGTGAATGCGGTTATCGTAAACACGATGGTTACGATGGCTAGAAATTTGAATCTTCTCGTTGTAGCGGAAGGTGTAGAGACAGAGGAGGAGCTTCAAGTACTGCGGGAGTGCGGCTGCAGGCTGGTCCAAGGTTATTATTTCAGTCAGCCGGTCAAGGCGAAGCGTATAGAGGAAATGCTGCATCTAGAAACCAAACAAACAGGATAGCGTGATTATCCTACATTCTAAGTCGATATAGGCTGGTGATTATTCTGCTTCACGCTTTGATTACCAATTTTGCTATTATAACGATTTTTGTATTATTCGTGGAACAGCTTTCCATAACGATGAAACTGAATCAGAAGCCTGCTTGGCTCTATAAGGTTTTCATTGGCCTTTCATACGGAATGTTAGTTTTTGTCCTCTTACACTTCAGTGTCCACGTTGATGATCACGTTATTATTAATTTTCGCGGAGTTGCTTTACTGCTTTCTATTTATCTAGGAGGATTCTTCTCCTTAAGTATTACATTCGTATGTCTATGGATAGGGCGTTACATCTTTGAAGGTCACATAGATATTCCGCAGCTGTTATTTGGAATGATAGCTGTCACGGGGACTGCTATTATCTTTGCTAGAACGCGTTCATATTGGCTTAAATGGTTATATGGAGGAGTCATTTTCTACCCGTCTTATTATACGATGATATGGTTTGTTTATCGAACACCGCTTGATATCTATTACAGATATATTATCATTCAGCTGCTTTGTTTGTTTCTTGTTGCTTGTTTTCTGCGATATTTACTTCGGGCTCGTGAGTATAAGCAGCAGATTTACCAAGTGGAACAGGAACTAATCGATATGCTGCGCTTTCAGGCAGGGTTTACGTTTAAACTCCATAAACACCGGGATCGATACGTTTACATTTTATTTGAAGGACAGCTGGTCTATCATCTTGGTCTGAGACCTAGTCAATTCATCGGCAAAGAGTTGGACGAAATTCATGTATTAAGTGAAGAGTTCAAACAATTCGTAAAGCAGCATTATGATAAAGCTTGGCAGGGTGAACGAGTCTCATATGAATACGATAGCAGTGGCGCTACGATTCTTGTTAACTTACAACCCATTTATAAGTATGGTACCGTCAATGAAGTGATTGGATCTGCCGTGGATGTGACCGAGCACCGTGCAGCGCAAATCAAAGCGAGAGTCAGAGATGAGCAATATCGGACGTTAGTGGAAAATTCAGAGGACTTTATTTTCAGATTTCGCCTGGATGGAAGCATTTCCTCTACGAACTACAAAATGTATCAGACCTTTCAGCTAGAGTATGAGCAAGTAAGGGGACAGCAATTAACGGATCTGGTCCAAATGGATGAACCCGAGAAGTGGGAGCGGGTATTCAAACAAACGATTGAGAAGGGGAAGACACAGCAATTTGCGATCAATTTCCTGCTTCCGGATGGCAATCAGCATGCATACAACGTCACCTTGTCCCCTTTATTCAATGAGGATAAAACAGAAATCACCGGAGTCACCGGCACGGTACATGATATTACCGACTTGAAGAAGCGGGAAGAAGCGGATGAGTCCAACAGGGCGAAGAGTAAGTTTCTAGCTAGGATGAGTCATGAAATACGCACGCCCCTGAACGGTATTATTGGACTTTCTTTACTTTTACAACGAACAGAATTGACTGCGATTCAGAAGGATTATTTGGACAAAATTGATTGTTCCTCGAATGTCCTGCTTGCAACGATTAATGATATTCTTGATTTTTCAAAAATCGAGGCAGGCAAAATGACCTTGGAGATGGTGGATTTCTCATTAGAATTATCGCTCCAAAAGGTTGCCGATCTGGTCAGCGTATCAATAGGCAAAAAGCGAATTGAGATCATGCTGGATACTCCAGCAGATTTACCGGATATCGTTAGCGGTGATTCCTTTCGTCTAGAACAAGTACTCATTAATTTATCTAATAATGCGATTAAATTTACCAAGCAAGGTTATATCCGATTGAAAGTTCGGGTCGAGAATTATGTGGACGAAGGGGTCGTTGTTTCTTTTGCGATGGAAGACTCTGGAATTGGTATCTCGAAGGAGCAGCTATCACAGCTATTCTTACCGTTTTCGCAAGCGGATACATCCATAAGCCGCAGGTATGGCGGTACCGGATTAGGACTTGTCATTTGTCAGCATTTGGTGCAGTCCATGGGGGGCGTTTTGCAAGTAGATACGGTCCTTGGGGAAGGCAGCCGCTTTTATTTTAGCCTGATGTTTGGTACAAAGGGGAATGCAGGGAAAGAGACAAATCGGCTGCATAAGCACGCTGGGCTACCGCGGGGGAATAATCGTGCGCTGTTAGCTGAAGATCATCCAGTTGTAGCGCAGCATATATCTGAGCTCCTAGGTTCCTTTCAGTTTCATGTGGATATGGTTACATCCTCATCTGATTTGTTTGCTTCATTGGAACATGATAGCGCGAACAAGTCGGCAAATGACTATCTATTCCTGGATATGCAAATGGATCAAATGCAGCATCCCGCCACTTGGCGTCATGTCTTAGATTTGATAGATCGCTCACAGACGAGAGTGATTGCGTTTACAACACTTGAAGGCAGAGAGGAAATGTCCGAATTGCCATCGCAGCTGAAAGCGGATGCAGTTATTGTTAAGCCCGTCAGCAGGCTGACATTGCAGAACAGTTTACAAGCTTTGAATCAACGTAGACTGGAGGCATCTCAAGGCTCTGCAAACCATTCCATTGACGTAAATAACTCGTTGTCTATGTCCAGAGGTAGTATTTTAGTTGCTGAGGATAATGAAATTAATCAATTGGTGATTATTGGTCTTCTTGAACAATTAGGTTACCAAGCAGTTATTGCCCAGAATGGCTATGAAGTCCTGGAACTTGTTGATCAGCAGGAATGGAAACTGATTCTAATGGATATTCATATGCCTGAGATGGATGGTTATGAGGCAACACAGCGACTGAGGAAGCTCAAACAGATGAATAGGATCCCGATCATTGCCCTTACGGCAGATGTCATGATGCAAGAACGGCCGGAAATACTTAAACTTGGGCTGAATGACATCCTGATTAAACCAGTAGATGAAAAGCAGCTTTCCAATATGCTTGAGAAGTGGCTAGATCCGAATTGGTTATTTGAAATCGAGGGTGTAGACACCACGCAAATAATGAGAAATATCGATCATAAAATACATATTCTTCAATATATGGTGGAGAAATTTAAGCAGGATTACCGCAATTTCTCAGAGCAATTTTTCACATTGATCATCAATCAGGAGAATGCGACTGCACGCAGAATGGTTCATACGCTTAAAGGTATTGCAGCCAATTTCTACGCGGAGCCGCTGTTAACGGCGGTTCTGGCTTTGGAAAAAGAGATGGAAAACGATATAAATTGGGATGCCTGTCATGAGGGGATTATACGTATTCAGGTTGAGATTGAGCGGATAATTGCCGTGAAGCAAGATGTCCTGCAAGCAAATTACCGGAGTCGTTAGACGACTGGCTCTAACTTTGGGAGCTGCCGCGGCAGCTTTTTCTTTTTTGAAGAGGAGAAAAATCATATAATAGGGACTTGAAGATTAATAGTGAAAAGGCAGGTGTACGATATGAAAACAATAAAAGTTTATCATTACGATGCATTCAGTCATATTCCTAACATGGGTAACCCTGCGGGTGTCGTGTTGGAAGGCGAAACGTTTTCTGACGATGACATGCAAAAAATAGCAGAACAAGTTGGTTTTAACGAAACGGCTTTCCCGCTTAAGTCCGAAAAAGCTGATCTCAAGATCCGATTTTTTACACCTGGTCATGAAATGAACCTCTGTGGTCACGCTACAATGGCAACCATTTATGCATTGAAAACAAAAGGGTTGCTTGTAGATAAAACCGATTTGACGATTGAAACAAAAGCAGGCGTGTTATCTATTATACTTGACTCACACCTGAATAAAGGGATATACATAACGATGCAGCAAGCTCCTCCGCAATTCCAAGACTTCAATGGTTCACTGAAAGATTTGGCATCTGCCATGGGGATTCAAGAAGAAGATATAGAAACCACTCTACCAACATTATATGGAAGCACGGGCATATGGACATTGTTAGTCCCTATAAAAAAACTTAGTACTTTCAAGGAAATGAAACCGAATAATAAGCAATTTCCAGAGGTATTAAAAGAAATGCCAAAGGCTTCGGTACATCCTTTCTGCCTTGAAACATACGATGTGAATTCGCACATGCATGCTTGTCATTTTTCTTCTCCCTATTCCGGTACGATTGAGGACCCGGTTACTGGCACCGCTTCTGGTGTAATGGGGGCTTATTATGCCAAATATATGAACAAGGAAGCTGACTCTCCACTAAATCTTTTGATTGAGCAAGGACATGAAATGGGCAGAGATGGCAGAATTCACGTAACAGTAACACGAAACAATGATCAGTATGGTATAGAGGTTAAGGGGACTGCTGTTCATGTTAAAGATTTCGAGGTTTCCATATAACTTGAGGGGGAATCACGTGAAGAAACGTTGGCCGTTAATCGTAGGCCTAGTAGTAACTTGCCTTACGGGAAAGGAATCAATCTAAAAATATAATAGATAACCCCAAATATTGGAACATTTTGTATATAGTATCCGTCTAACCATTTGAGGTGAACGATTATGGGAAAAGGGAAATTTTTTTGTGGACTTCTTTTATGTACATTATTTGTTGGTTGCTCTGCTGGCATAAATAAAGATCATCAAGCATTGGAGAACTTGGAGCCAGTACAAGTAGATAGAGGAATCACTATTGACACTGAAATTGAAAAACGATTGTTGAAAGAGAAGGAGGAAAAATCCAAGCCCGTGTCAGGACTTTTTAAAACTTCATTGGCATTGTTAAAAGAAGATAGGAGTGTAAAACTGAACTTTTCTCTTCAGAATGTGTCAGGCAAAGATCAGCAAATTTCATATGGGTCTGGGCAAAAATATGATATTTTCATCTACAATGAGCAGAAAAAGGAGATTTATAAATGGTCTATTAATAAAGCGTTTACCCAAGCCTTGATAATCAGGGGTTTTAAAAATAACGAAAAGCTTACATTTAATGAAGAATGGAATTTAAACGATAATAAAGGCAATCCGGTTCCGTCAGGGAACTATACAATTGTTGTAAAAGTCATGATAGACATAGACATGGAATCCGGAAAAATCAGCCCATATGACCTAACTGATAAATCAATGATTGAAATTGCTAGATAAGTAGTTTGTCCATAGCTTCGAATGAAATCCGCTCCTTTGAGTAACAATAGCGTGAAGTGTATTTAATGATGTTACAATGGAGGGATTTCTTTGGATCAAAATGAATTGCATAAGAAGCTTGGACGTCCAGTTAGCTGGGCCATAACCTCGAATCCGGAAGAGAACGCGGATAACGCTATCTCGAATAATGTGGACCAGACAGATGAGGAAGTTCCGTCTAACTATCAGGCGATGGGTGAGAGCTATAGCGATACGACTAACTTTGAAGTTAATAAAGAACCCGGCAGATTGAATTAAAATGAAAAATAGGAGAGCCATGTTGAGAGTTTTCAATGTGGCTTTTTTTATTGCTAACTATTTTTTGTGCCTTATAATTAGGGGGAATATGGAGGGGATACACATTTTATCTAAACAAGGAAATTTACTTTTAAGTGAGCTGCCGAACTAGAAAGGGACTGCTTTGTGAAAAAATATGTTATCTCATCTTTTATACTCCTCCTAATTCTTTCTGGAGTTGTACTGCGTAAAGATTTTACTTTGTTCATTAAAAACATCGAAAAGGAATTTTATTATCACTCATCAAAATTGACGGAAAATATAAGCGTCATATTAGCTTACAGAGGAGTAACCAGCAATTCGGATAGATATATCAAGTTTATAAAACATGTTCAAGAAGGGAAAAGTGATTCATTCACCAGAATTTGGTTTGATGATATGAAAGATATTCATAATTTCAGCACCTTTCATTTTAACGGCAAAATGATTACATATGTACAAAATATTACGTATCTTGGTGAAACATCAACAGCCTTATATACTTGTAAAGGGATAGAAGATATAAAAAAAGAGCGAAACACGGTTTATTCTTTTATAGGGTGCACGAGTCAGGAGAAAGATAAAGATACCTTTAATATGGAGGTATTTTGGATTCCTAACTAATCAAACCGAGAAATCAGCCAATGAGGTTGCCACAGAAGAGAGAGCGCCTTTTAACGAGGTAATTAAGCATGGCGATATCGTTCAAGGCTTTCAATCACATAAACGACTTGAGCAATTTCCAAAGTGGTACCAGAGTCCTCGAAGAATTTACGCTACGATTTCTGTGCTCGTTTTTGCCGCGTTAATCATCTATCATATTGTTCAAAATATCGTTGCAATCGCCACGGGTAAATAGCTTTGGAATATCGGTAATATCTTTGAGCGCCTTATCGGACAATCGGTAGGGCGCTTTGTCGCGCGTTGGACAATTCGAGGGAAAAATTGTAACTTTCATGCAAAACTCACGTCTAATTATCGAAAGGAGATGATTGATTTGAGCAAATGGTTAACCTCGCTACTGGCAGCAGCCATAGTTGTACTATCCGGGCCGCAGCTCTCTCAGGCTGAACAGGAGCTTGCTGCACCAAGTGCTATGCCTTATGTAACCTTGTTGGACGAGTTTACTTTATATGCAAGCAAGGAAACAAGATCGGATGAGGCCATCGGCTCGCTTAGCGCCTTCCAGTCTGTCCACCTAGCTCCGATAGAGAGTAACATGCTGCTGGGCATCACTGGTATGGATAAAGTGCCGGTTATGACATGGCTTGGTGAAGCATGGATTAACTTGAAGGAAGGCGCGTACAAATACGGACAAATGGAACTTCAGGAGCAAACGCTGACTTTACTCGAACAGGAAACAGATCTGTATGACTCAGCGTCACCGATGAAGATGACCGCGTACAAACTCTCTCCGCAAACGGTTCAGGCAGTTGCCTCTATCTCTGTCTGCGACCCTTACACGCCATGCTACTCCAATGATAAGTGGTATTTAATCAAAACTTCATGGCTTGGCGACAAGTGGATTCGCCCGTATCATTATGCAGAAAAATACAAAGGTTCTCCGGTCGAAGAAATGATATCGATTGAACAGGAGACTGAGGTCTATATGCTGCCTTTCGAGAAACCGTTGTCTGACGAGCCGAAGCTGACCCCTCAGATCATAAAGCCTATTGAGAAGTATATGCAGCAAGCGCGAATGGTTCCTCCAAGCGTTTGGTATAAAGTCGATACATCGAAAGGACTAAGATGGATACACGCAAATGATTCCCATGGACTTGGGTTTGAGGGTGTTGAGAAGGTCGACCTTAAGCTGGACATTCCTGTCTCATTTCACTATTACAAATTACCATTCCCTTATAGTGGCGAGTTACCTGGGCCTCAGCTGCCACAAACCGTTCATGCGATTGGCAAAATAGAGGGTTGGTACTTTGTCGTAACAGACGGTTCTGGTAAATGGATCAACCTGGCCAAGGAAATCTCTTCCCGGTTGACCGGTGACTTCGATAACGATGCGAAGCTCGGGGTGAAGCTGAATGATGTTAGTCTTGAACTGACGGCAGCATCCATTGCACTGGACACACCGTATATGGAATCTTCATTGACTGCGCAGGAGCTCACCTTCACACCACAAACCGTCACCGCTTCACGCGAATGGAAGTCTCCAAACGGGGAGTTGTGGTATTACATCCATACTTGGCTGGGAGCCAAATGGGTGCGGCCATAGTTTTGCAGTATAAGCTTCAATCCATCCGGATCGCTAAGCATCGGTAAATGCCCGGTATCCAGACTTTGCACCGATTGTGGAGAAAGATTTGAGATCATTTTATTTTGTAAGGACAAACCGAATTCTTTATCCTTAGTTAGCTTCACATAAAGCTTCGGTACAGCCGGAACGGACACATCGATAGGGTCTGTATAAACACGAACGGACTCTGGAACGAATCCTTTTACAATATCCGATGTCTGCTCCAGTGTAAGGTCATTGCATAACCCAGCTCGGATCGCAGACTCGGGTGGTTTCGTACCCATTTTACGTAAAATGGTAGACATCAGGATCCTCTTGGGGAATGGAAGAACGGATAAAAATGACCCCCCATTCTTCGGAATTGCCGCTCCAACTGCAACTAAGCCTATCAAACGATCGGACAGTTCTGATGCAAGTCTAAGAGCGAGAACTCCCCCAAGTGAATGGGCAACAATAACAAACTTCGGAGTCTCCCATGCATCAATCTGTCTTTTCAAATGAGTCACATAATCCCCTAGAGTAAGCTCCTTCCTCGATTCAACAGAACCTTTCCGATAAGGAAAATCGATCTGTAAACAGGGATGATCAAGTCCCTCAATAACTTTGTCCCAGACGCCACTTTCCAAGCCTGCTCCATGAATAAATACGAAACCCGTCTTCTTTTGTGTAAGCTCTTGTTTATTCATCTTTCATTTCCTCCTCGGATCCTTGCTCATGATTGGATTCTAAGATGAGGATATCACATAAATAAGACAATAAATGTCTTATTTATGTGATAAAATGAATAAAAGATCTCGAGAGAGGGGGATGCGGTTGCAAAAGTCACAGCGACTAATCCAACTGATTATGATGGTTAACGCCAGAAAGTCCTTTACCGTTAAAGAGTTGGCTGATGAATTAGGGTTATCTACTCGAACGATTACGCGGGATTTACAGGAACTGAGTGAGCTCGGCGTTCCCATCTATTCCATCCAGGGGAGAGGGGGAGGCTATAAGCTGCTGCAGGAGAGATTGCTTCCCCCGATTAGCTTCTCCGAAGGCGAAGCGGTCGCTATGTTTTTCGCCTGCCAGTCTTTGAACTACTTTAGTTCTTTACCTTTTGGCGATGGGGCGGGCTCTGCGCTGCATAAGTTTTATCATTACTCCCCTGCGGACGTAAGGGAGCAGATAGATCGTTTAAAGAATAGGGTTGCGATCTACAGCCCGTATCGGCTAATGTCTCCGGAAATTCTTCAAACCCTTCTGCAGGCGATTATGATTCGCAGTGTGGTGACTATAGATTACAATTCTAGAAGCGGCGTGTTGAAACGGAACATCCAGCCCATCGGTCTGTATGCGAGTTCTGGTTATTGGTATTGTCCTGCCTATTGTTTTTTGCGTGAAGAAATTAGGCAGTTCAGGGCGGATCGGTTCCTCTCCGCTTCTCTGAACGAATCGATCCCTTGCCGAGGAGACATCGAACAAAAAACCTTGCTGGATAAGCCTGAAAAAGACCATCTCGAACAGAAAGTGCTCCTACTGGAATTG
This sequence comes from Paenibacillus germinis, assembly GCF_013141785.1. Classification (NCBI taxonomy): domain Bacteria; kingdom Bacillati; phylum Bacillota; class Bacilli; order Caryophanales; family Paenibacillaceae; genus Paenibacillus; species Paenibacillus germinis. Next base: position 54,955 of record NZ_WHOC01000062.1, on the reverse strand, counting down.
ACTAAAAAAGGCGTGTGGTTGCTCGAGTCCAATACTCGGTTTACTTCTACTATACAACGCAATGAAGACGGTAGCGGGACTGCAGCTGTTCCAATTGCGGCTGAGGACGTACATTTCTATGTGGAACTTGTCTGGCAACTGGGGGAAGAAGCCAAAATACAGGGACCAATTGAAGCTATTGCGTACATTGAGCAAAAAATTGAATCCATGCGACGACTATATAGCTGATTGAATGATTAGCCTTTCGCAACATAAGTCAATCCATAAGACAACCAGATGAAATGGTATACATTCACGGCTCCGTAGATCAAGACGGTGAGGGTCAAACAGGGCTGGACCCAGACCCTTTTTCGAATATGGGGGTAGATAGCCATTAGGATCAAAGGAAGTATTAGTTTAACCAAATAATATCCACTAACATGCCACTCGTAAATACTTCGGATAAGTGGATTTAATTCCTCGATGAATGCCAGATGCAGGCCAATATCTGTGAATAAAGCGTCAGTACAACAAAAGATAAGTAACCAAATAAGTGTTTTACTGATAAAAAATTGACGAACGACATCCATAGGCGTCCTCACTTTCAAATGCAAGAATGAAGTGGAATTGATATGGTTATATACGGATGATACATAATGTAACTTTTGAAAAATAGGTCATTTGCAAATAAAAGTATAAAGACTAGGAGGATCTATTTTGACATTACATAGCGTAGGTGAAATTAGTGAAATAATGCGATTTCCTGTAAAGTCATTTGCTGGAGAGGCTTTACAGGCTAGCCATATTGTGAAAAGTGGTTTAGACGGCGATCGCTGTTTTGCCTTTATTGATGAAACAAAAGAAGGATGGGATAGTTTCATCACGGCTAGAGAGATCCCTAACATGCTTGCTTATAAGGCGAAAATCATAGGGGAGGATCATGAAGGTGAGCTGCCTGAGTTAGTAGTAACATCGCCAGATGGACGAATCTTTAACTGGAGTGAAGAATTATTAGATGAAATCCAAAGGTATTCCAAAAGAAAGATGTCTATGAAGTGCTATAAACCGCAGAACGCTGATCTGATGGCTGTCGATTCGGGGAGTATCTTAATCATTACGGACACTACTTTACGCAAGCTTGAAGAGATATGGGGAAAGAGATTGGATAGAAGACGCTTTAGAGCAAACCTAGTTGTGGCATTAGATGAAAACTCCAGTAATGAAGGTAATTGGATAGGTAAACGAATACGGATAGGCAGTTCTGAATTACAAATTGATAGTTATTGTGAGCGTTGCTCAATGACTATTATCGATCCAGATACACTCGAACGCGATGTTTCTTTATTGAAGAAAATTAATGAGGAGATGAATTTAAATTTCGGTGTTTATGCTTCTGTCATAAAGACGGGACCCATTCATGTTGGTGAGAAGGTATATTTAGTAGATTAACCTCGTGAATTAAGCAGGTCCGGAAAATATAAATGAAACTCCTATATGTTTTCCGGACATAAAAAGTAGAAGGATTTCATACATCCAACTTCTCTAATTCTTGGGCTTGTGGTTGGCGAAAAACATAAGTCCGAATGAGATAACGATAATGGCTCCTGCCCAGCACCATGCTAGGGTTTGATCACCAGATTCAACAGCAATGTATATGGCGGTAGGCAACGTTTGAGTTTTGTGAGGGATGTTGCCTGCTATCATAAGTGTTGCACCGAATTCCCCCAGCCCTCGAGCAAAGCCAAGAATGTAAGCTGTCGTAACAGAGCGCCATGCCAAAGGTAAGGTTATATAGCGTAGAACTTGCCACTCGTTTGCTCCCGTTGATCTCCCTGCATCCTCTAGATCTTTGTTGACCGAGGAAAATCCGGTCTTCATCGTTTGATAAACTAATGGAAAAGCCACCACGATCGAAGCGATAACGGCAGCTCCCCATGTAAAGATGATCGACTGATTGAAGAAGATTTCCATGAGGTACCCAATCCAACTTTTTTTACCCAGAAGGACCAGCAAGATAAAGCCAACGACTGTCGGAGGCAGTACCAGAGGCAGAAGAAACGTCGTTTCTAACAATGTCTTTCCGCGAAAGTTCCGCCGCGACATTCCCCAAGCTGCTAATCCACCAATCAACAGAACGAAAAGGCTGGATACGACGGCAACCTTTAATGAAAGGATTATCGGATAAGCAAATTCTGTCCAATTAATCTGTTTCATCATCATTTTGGAATAGAGAATCCGTATTTTACAAACACATCTTGTGCTTCTTTACTTTGAAGATAGGTGTAAAAGTCAGCGGTCTCTTTGCTATGTTTTGTTGCTTTTACAATACCGGCAGGATATTCAATTGGCGTGTACGTTTTTGGATCAACACTAAAAGCTGCTTTCACATTTTTTGAAGTCAATGCATCGGTCTTATAAACAAAACCGGCTTCGGCATTCCCGGACTCTACGTAGGTAAGTACCTGGCGTACATCCTTGCCCTGTACGATTTTGGCTTGAAGTGTGTCCCAAAGCTTAGAGTTAGTTAGTGCCTCTTTGGCATAGCTGCCAGCAGGGACGGTCTGCGGTTCTCCGACTGCTAAGTGTTTGATCGTTTCGTTTGTTAAATCATCTATTTTTTGTACATTCACTTTACCATCAGCTGGAACAACGAGAACTAATTCATTAATTAGCAAGCTTTTTTGCTGTGTTGGCTCTATCAACTGCTTGTCGACTAGTGTTTTCATATTTTTAGTGGCTGCCGAAAAGAATAAATCTACAGGAGCTCCTTGTTCGATTTGTTGTTGCAGAGCCCCGGAAGCTCCGAAGTTAAAATTAAGTTTAATTTGTTTGTTCTTGTTCTCGTAATTCGTTTGAATCTCATTGAAGGCATCGGTTAAGCTTGCGGCTGCGGAAATCGTTAATTCGACTTTCTCAGTGGGTACTGGTGTCGAATTAGGTGTTGCTGTTGCTTCAGCGGTTTGAGTTGGTGTTGTACTTGCAACGGATTGTCCCTTTTGACTCGAGCATCCTGTGATAATCATTGCCGATATGACGAAATATGATAAAACATAACTAAACATTCTTAATTTTAACATTATGTACCCTCCAAGTTTAAGTTTATATCTATTTGATTATAAATAAAATAGTATAATTATTGATCATTATATAAAACCATATTTAATTAGTAAACAACGGGATTGAAATACCCTATTTATCAGCTTATGATAGATGATAATGTATCAGCAGTTTTGATGTATGTACTTTATGAAAAACATGCTTTTGGAGGTTTACAATGACAGCTGACATTTCCTATACAACAGAAGAAATATCTAAGCTTTTGAAAATTTCCAAACTAACCGTCTATGATCTAATTAAAAAAGGTGATCTGCCCTCCTATCGTGTCGGTAAGCAAATGCGCGTTGACGCATCGGATCTCGAAGCATATAAAACACGTACGAAAGGAGGTATGGCCTCTACTCCCAAAAAGGATCTGGCCGAACCTCCTGCACAGCAGCAATTCCATGCTGCCTCATCTTCAAAACAATCTCTTGTTATAACTGGACAAGATGTTAGCTTGGACATTTTGGCCAAACATATCGAGAAACATGTATCCAATTACAGACCGCTACGTTCTTACGTGGGGAGTCTGGATAGCTTAATCTCGATGTATAAGGGTGAATCTGATATTGTCAGTACCCATTTGCTGGATGGTGACACAGGTGAATATAACATTCCCTATATCCGAAAATTGCTGACGGGTTCTTCCTATCTTGTTATGAATCTCGTTTCACGATCGGCTGGCTTATACGTTAAACTAGGAAATCCTAAACAGATCTACGGATGGGCTGATCTCAAGAAGCCTGGACTTCAATTGGTCAATCGTGAAAAAGGTTCCGGAGCACGTGTTCTTCTCGATGAGCAGCTCCGTCTTCATGGAATTCCACATCAACAGCTAAGCGGTTATGAGCAGGAGGAATCGAATCACATGGGTGTGGCTGGTAAAGTAGCCACGGGTGAAGCGGATTTCGGAGTAGGGATTGAAAAAGCAGCCTATATGGTTGGCGGCGTTGAGTTCATTCCGCTTATTCAAGAACGATATGACCTTGTCATGTTAAAGAAGCCGGAAAACTTAGAATGGATTGAGAGAGTTAAGCAAGTATTACAATCCGAATCCTTCCACAATGAGCTGCGTCCTATCCAAGGTTATGACTTATCGCAGACAGGACGCATTTTATTCGAGACTTAGCGTATCGGAACTATTGCATTTTAAAACATGCTCATTCACTTGTGGCTTAGTGAATTGGCATGTTTTTGGTTATCGCTTTGGAGTAAGAGGAGGAGGAACTCCGTCAAGACAATGACCTCATTGTATGTAGCTCCAAAGGAACGCCAACCACAGCTACAAAAGTTATTCATACTTGGAAACGAATGCAAGAAAAATACAAACCAGCAAGCGCACCAACAAGACATTCGTGAGAGTCCGAATCAAGCGGGGATCGTTGCCCTCATTTGGTTTTCTAGTTAAAAGTTACTGAGGAAAAGCAGAAAGAGTATGAAAAAAGAAAATATGAAAAATAGAAAGATTAAGCACCCACGCGGTGCTTTTTCTTTATCAAAACTTGATTAGACAAGCCTTGTCCTATGTTAGAAAATGTAGTGAGGAGAATGAAACATGTATCGTAATAGCTGTTTGGGCGACTGAGTAAGATAGCAAGGGTCGAAATAACACCCGAATTTTCAAAGAAGAAATCATGCTTTATTTTGAATAAGAGGAAATAGATCATTTCTTCAAGGTAGTAGACTTGCGGCTCAATTAACCAAAGAATTTTCGGAATTGATACGATTTTATGGAAATACTTTTTAGCACTCCACGCGGAGTGCTTATTATTGCTCAACGAATGTGTGTTCTGTTTCTGCAAGTGGCAATGTGGGTTTTGAATGATGTATTGAAGGTGAGTTAGATGAATAGATTTTGAAGTAAAGAGATTAGGTGCTAATAAACTAATTCACTATTCAGGAGAGTGTAACTATGGAAACCGGTATGAACGTAAGAAAAGGATCGACTTTAACCAAAGGGATCAAATATGGAGCTGGTGGAGTTGCAATATTACTATTTATTTTGACTTCGTTTAGTACAGTGGAAAACGGTCATGTTGGATTCAGAAAAACATTAGGTAGTGTTAGCTCAACAGTACTGGAGCCAGGTCCTCATTGGAAGTGGCCGTTCATCTCAAGCATTGTTGAAGTTAATACTCAAGTAGCTAAATCGGAAGCAGATGCAGCGGCATCTTCCAAAGACTTGCAACCTGTTCATAGTCATGTAGCTGTTAACTTTACAATTCCTAAAGGGGTAGCTTACAAGTTACTCCATGATGTTGGTTTAGATTTCGACGCCAAGGTAATCAATCCTCACGTGCAAGAGATATTTAAAGAGGTTACAGCTAAGTACAGCGCAGAGGAGCTAATCTCAAAGCGTGAACGTGTAGCTTTAGAGACAAATGAATTATTGAAGAAAGCTTTAGAGGCTTACAACATCCAAGTAGGGGATATCTCTATTGTTAACTTTACATTCTCTGATGCATTTAATCAGTCTATTGAGCAGAAACAAATTGCTGCTCAAAATGCAATGAAAGCTCAGAACGATCTAGATAAAGCTAAGATCGACGCTCAACAAAATGTAGTAAAAGCAGAAGCAGACGCTACAGCAGCGAAAGCTAAAGCGGATGCTGATCTATATGTAGCTCAACAAAAAGCAAAGGGTAACCTAGAGCTTGCTAAGTCAATTACTGCTGACTTGGTTGATTATAAATTCCTTGAGGCTTGGAAGGGCGATGTGCCTGATGCTTGGGGAAACGGTTCTTTGATTAACATGTTACCGAGCAAAACTCCAGTACCAACAGAAACTAAGAAGTAATTAAGTGCTTTATAATAATTTGGAATTGTATCTGACTTGCGATAATCCACGAATAAGTGCTCATCACCATCAGGTGATGGTCGGCGGTGGTTTCATTTATAAGTTGACCGGAAGAGAGTAACTCAATAAATTGATCTTGTTCTACCTCTAGATCGAGTGCTTTTAAAATATTAATTATCCTGCCGTCCTGATGGATGTGATCCCAAGTTCTTTCTGGAACACTTCATGACGAAAGTAGTGTATGCTTGTCCATGCGCTTAAATTTTTGGCGCAAGTTAGAATTTGTAATTGAGCTGAAATTTAATGCAACGCTATTGTACAATAATATAAAAAGCTTACCTAATCGCAAGCGATTAGGTAAGCTCCTCAGATACAATTTAAAACACTTTCGTCGTCCAAGATTCACAGTTCCATGTTTCTGTTACGACATCGCGATAAAAGTCCGGTTCATGGGAAATCAGCAGGATGCTGCCTTTGTACGCCTGGAGAGCACGCTTCAGTTCATCCTTCGCATCGACATCCAAGTGATTCGTCGGCTCATCGAGCACGAGTAAGTTCGTTTCACGGTTGATCAGCTTGCAAAGCCTAACCTTAGCTTTCTCACCACCGCTGAGTACCACAACTTTACTCTCGATATGCTTGGTTGTGAGCCCGCATTTGGCTAACGCCGCGCGTACTTCGAATTGTGAGAACGAGGGGAACTCATTCCACACTTCCTCAATACAGGTGTTGTTATTGGAATCTTTGATCTCCTGTTGGAAGTAACCAATTTGGAGGTTATCTCCCTTTTGTACAGATCCGGATAGTGACTTGATTTCACCTAAAATACTGCGCAGCAATGTCGTCTTACCGATTCCGTTCGCCCCAACAAGCGCGATCTTCTGACCTCGTTCCATGCGAAGGTTGAGGGGTCTGGATAAGGGATCCTCGTAACCGATAACGAGATCTGTCGCTTCAAAAATCAGCTTACCAGCCGTTCTCCCCTCCTTGAAATTAAACTGCGGCTTCGGTTTTTCTCTACCCAGCTCGATAACTTCCATCTTGTCCAGCTTCTTTTGCCGGGACATCGCCATATTCCGCGTCGCGACACTCGCTTTGTTACGAGCAACGAAGTCCTTCAATTCAGAAATTTCCTGCTGTTGACGCTTATAAGCGGATTCAAGCTGCGACTTTCTCATTTCGTGAACCTGCTGGAAATGCTCATAATCGCCAACATAGCGATTTAAGGCTTGATTTTCCATGTGATAAATCAGGTTAATAACGCTGTTGAGGAATGGAATGTCATGTGAGATGAGAATGAAGGCATTCTCATACTCTTGCAGGTAGCGTTTCAACCATTCGATATGCTGTTCATCCAGATAGTTCGTCGGCTCATCGAGGAGCAGAATATCCGGCTTTTCGAGCAGAAGCTTCGCAAGCAATACCTTCGTCCGCTGCCCACCGCTTAAATCATTGACGTCCTTATCTAGTCCAATATCCGTAAGGCCTAGTCCACGGGCCGTTTCTTCGATCTTGGCATCGATCATGTAGAAATCTTGATTCGTCAGTGTATCCTGAATCGTTCCAACATCTTCAAGCATTTGCTCAAGCTCTTCTGGCGTTACGTCGCCCATCTTGGCGTACATATCGTTCATTTCCTGTTCCATATCGAACAGATATTGAAAGGCTCCCTTTAAGATATCGCGGATCGAAAGGCCTTTGTTAAGTACAGCATGTTGATCCAGATAACCAACGCGCATACGCTTGGACCACTCGACCTTGCCGTCATCCGGCTGGAGCTTACCTGTAATGATGTTCATGAAGGTGGACTTCCCTTCACCGTTAGCGCCGATGAGTCCGATGTGCTCGCCCTTGAGTAGGCGGAAGGATACATCGTTGAAGATGGCGCGGTCTCCAAAGCCGTGACTTAGTCGTTCTACGTTTAATATGCTCATGAATGACACCTTTTCTTTTGAACTTTAATCTTATTTTATTATAAACGATAGGTAACGAACAACACCAAAAAAGACCATCCCAATTTCGAGCAGCTAGACGTCGCAATATTTGTTGTTATGGCTACATATTCCTTCATAGGTTACCTAGAATTGGGGAAAATAACATTGCCCTGTCTCTTCATTAGGATGAGGCATCGACATACCTTCACTTTCAAATTGCTTACATATTCTACAACTTCAAGATCAGGGAGAGAGAAGACAATGACGACAATATCTAGCAAATGTGCATCTACGATCCAACAAGAGGTGATATTCCCCGTGAGTCCGAGTCGCATCTACGAGGCATTGACCGATGCAACACTGTTTAGTGAGGTGATGGGAGGCTCTCCGACAGAAACATCGACAGAATCCAGCGGCACCTTTTCCTGCTTCGGAGGGATGGTCGTAGGGAAGAATATAGAGCTAAGGCCAAATAAGCGAATTATTCAAGCATGGCGCATCAAGGATTGGGAAGAGGGCGTATATTCCCTAGTGAAGTTCGAGCTGGAGGAACAAGGGGAGGGAACTCGCTTAACCTTGAGCCATACAGGATTTCCTGAGGACCAAAGTGAACATTTGTCTAAGGGTTGGCATATCAACTACTGGGAACCGCTAAAACAATTCTTCGCCTAACACAAAAAAAGCGTTATTCGTTCGCTTGAACGATAACGTTTTTTTTATGTCCACATAAGAAAATATAAGTTTTCGGTTCCCGAAAACCGCTTTCTTATTTGGTCGCTCAACCTTGAATTGCCTCGATAGAGGTTTTCTCACTTTGGGCTGCTATCCCTAATGACATAGCCTTGTCCTAGTTCAATCTCTGTGAAACCCGCCATGTGGCGTGCTTGAAATCCGATTGGTTTGTTTCTGCCCATGATAATGATATTTAGGATGTCGGCGGCACCCTCAGATGGCAGGGCAAACGATTTGATATAAGCATATTCCTCGCTAAGCGTCGTATGAATGGCGTTCAGGAGCTGATCATTCTCGCCTTTGCCCATCAGATTCATGATGATAGATCCTTGCGAATCGAGTTTTTCCCTCGTTATCCTGAAAAATTCCCTAGATGTTAAATGCAGAGGAGTCCCCTTCTCCGTGAAGGCATCTAAAATAATATAATCGTAAGTCAGCGGGTCTTCACACTCGAGAATCTGGCGTCCATCACCAACAATCACATTATCCTTGCTGTATCCAAAAAACCGCTTGCTTAACTCCACGACCTTATCATCGAGCTCCGCTACTTTAAATCGTTTCTCCGAATAATGCCCTGCAATCGTTCCAATTCCGTGCCCAATGATAAACACATCCTCGAATGATGGGGTGTTGTAATCCATTAAATGGATAATCGCCCTTGGATATTCGAATAGGATTCGTGCGGGATTATTCAAATCCATCGCACCTTGTATAGCCTTATTGGAAAACTCCAATACTCGGAAGTTTCCTTTTTCACCATACAATTCTGGCGTGTCATATACAGATATCTCGTGATTATTGCTGACTTCTTTAAACAGTAAATCCAAGTTATGCAGCTCCTTCTTATAAAAGAAAATGTATGAATTAATTAAGCAATATGGTAATTTGATCAAACAAGGAGGATGCCATGAAAACAGCGAGAATGTTCTCCATACTGATCTATTTATTGAAGAAAAAATTAGTTTCTGCTGACGAATTAGCCATCGAATTTGAAGTAAGTAAAAGAACGATCTATAGAGATATGGATGCTTTATCAGCAATCGGAATCCCTATTATTTCTTATCTAGGCAAGAATGGTGGTTTTACTTTAATTGATAACTATCAACTAGATAAATTTACATTTAACGAAGAAGAAAAGAAATTTTTATTAGAAGGTTTAACATTAAAAAGTGAGTTATATGATAACAATCAATTATCAGTTTTACAAAGAAAAATAGAGCTTTTGAAAGAAAATAAGGAAGAATTTCATTCTAATATTACAATAACATCATCTACATTACACCGAAAAACGATTGAAGAAGAAACCAAAGTAAAGATAAAGAAAATGCTCTCTATCATTGATGAGGGGCATAAAATGTGTATTCATTATGTGTCACAAACGGCGAATTTATCGAGTAGAATCATTCAACCTTTGAAATTAAATTTTATGAACGGGAGCTGGTATTTGGAAGCCTTCTGTGAATCCAAAAAAGCTTTAAGATTATTTAAATTGACTAGGATAAGAAATATGGAAGTCATATATGACAATACTAGAACTGCTTATACGGAGGCAAATGAGGACTTGACCGCTAAGTCAGTTAAAATAGAGAAGATTATATTACTGTTTTCAAAAAGTGAACTTGGTAAGTTATACGATTTTTTTACGGATGATGAAATATCGGTACTTGAAGATGGGAGCTTAAAGGTAGCCTTTCATTATGACACTACTAAAAATATACTGCCATTCCTCCTCATGTTTGGCAGACATGTAAAGATATTATCTCCAATATGGCTTGAAAATGAATATAGGAACGAAATTAAATTTATTTACGAAAGCTGACAGACAGTTGTCATACTATGAATGTTATATTTTCTATATTAAAACTAGTAGGAGGAAATATACATGCATGCAGCAGTTACTGAAAAGCTTATTTATGGCAAAAGAATAAGAACAAATAATCAAAATACAGACAAAATACTTAGTCTGTGGGAAGAGTTTCTTCGTTTAAATATAAAAGGTGATATATACGCTGTTTATCATAATTATTCAAGTGATTTTACAGGTGATTATGATTTGCATATTGGTTCTGAAGAGAAATTTATTGACGAAAGTAGTGTCATGATTCTAGCAGGAAACTACCATGTAGTAGAGGTAGATAATACCGATCCACAGGGAGTCTTTCATGCTTGGGTGGATATCTGGAAAAGTGATATTAGAAGAGCATATAAAACCGATTTTGAATACTATTCTAAAGATGGCAGTATAAAGATATTTCTATCCATTTAATCATGAATAGTAAAGAGATCCACAACCCATTGTTGTGGATCTCTTTCTATCTTTTTGACAACAAATTATCGATTACGTTGTAACAACAAAAATCCGCTAACACTTGACGTTTTTCTCTGGAACACGATTTTAAAACCAATGTCATGGTCTAGTAAGCAATTTAAAGCATTGATAAGCAATCCATTGGGTACTAACGTAAACCTACAAGGTTGAGCACTGCCAATAACACGAGCAGCAATAATTCTGCGTGCTGAACCAGGGACTAGAGGGTTTCTTGTCCAACTAATCAATACTAGATCAGGCTGTAAAACAGCTTTTGCACGAGCCATTCCGATCACCTCGCTTCTATATTAGATTCTCTATATAAAATGCAAAGTAGATTCATAATGTGCTAAACAAAAGGCGGAGTAATGAACACTGGCATGCATGCAAAAAAAGACCTCTCAGCTGCCGATTACGGCGTGTGAGGTCTGGGTTGAGTGCTGAGAAGGCTTTTTCCGACTTCTCAGTAGGTTTTCGCTGGCGGGTGGTTCGCCAGAGCGCCAAAAAAGACCTCTCAGCTGCCGATTACGGCGTGTGAGGTCTGGGTTGAGGGCTGAGAAGGCCGTTTCCGACTTCTCAGTAGGCTTTCGCAGGCGCGTGGTTACTTCCATATGAAAGATGCCGCTGGAGTCGTTTATCCTTGCGTCACGCGTCGACCATACTCGGCTTTGCGATAGTCCTTCGGCACGATGCCTTTGCTTTCTCGAAAAATGCGAGAAAATGTCTTGTACGAACCGTACCCGACCTCCAAGGCAATCTCCGTCACGCTCATGTCGGTGGATACAAGCAGGCTGCACGCATGGCGCAGTCGTAGATCGTGGAGGAAATGAACGAACGTTTGACCGGTCGTTTGTTTAATGACCTCGCTAATGCGGGATACACTCATCGTGAACCGTGACGCGAGCTCAGACAAGGCCAAATCCTCTTGATAGTTACGGTGGATGTAGTGAATGATAGGCCACACGGAAGGACTCGTTTTCGCTCCTGAAAGCGGCGAGATGTCCGTAGTTTCAGCCTGTCCAGCTTGTTTCCATCGATAACGATCGAACCGAACAAGAATTTCTTTCAGTCTCGCTTTAAGCAGCGTCTGCCTGTAGCGTTCGTTTGCGTTATACTCTTTGTACATATCTTCAATGAGAGCACTCATTTGCTGTTGATCTTGCCCATTCAACTGGATGTAGCCCGGCAGGGTATTCGTATCATTAAACAGGCCGGACAAGCCTTGATCGTTCCCTGGCTCCATTAGCAGGTCCATACTGAAAGAGCAGTTGAACAGGACAAGATGCTCCCCTGGATCTGTGAAAATTTCATGCACCTGATAGGGCAGTACGAACGTAAAAGTGCCTGGTGTCATCGGATGTTTCACATCATTTATGGTTTCTGCTCCCCGGCCATTGACGACATAAGAGAACTCTAGGTAATCATGGCGATGTGCCCGAAAGCCATGGTCGAGCGTATTCCTGCTGAGGTGGAAAGGGAAAGATGATTCCATATTGGGATACGTTTTTAGGTAATCGGGAAAGTACGTCATAGTGAGGCTGATCTCCTTCGAAAAAATGGGACGTTTTCCGAAATAACGGTACGACTTCTTGCTGCACTTATTTTACCATAAAAGGAGATCGAACAGGATGTGCATATGAGGAGGAACGAACAGTGGGAAGCGTTAACAAAATTAGAGTAGGTATTATTGGAGCGGGGAATATTGGCGGGGTTCACATTCGTGAATTTTCGAAGCTAGGCAATTTATGTGAAATTACGGCGATTACGGATACCTATCTGCCACTCGCGGAAGCACGCGCGCAGGAACACGGTATTGCTTACGTGCCAGCAACCCCTGAAGAACTTATACTAAGTGCGAATGTAGACGCTGTTATTATCGGCGTACCCAATATGCACCATGCTTCGCTTGCTGTACAAGCGATTGAAGCAGGCAAGCATGTGCTGATTGAGAAGCCAATGGGTATCAATGCGGAAGCGGCTAAACAAATTTACAAGGCTAGTCAAGCATCAGATAAAGTCGTCATGATCGGTCACCAAATGCGCTGGGAATCCGTACCGCTTCAGATCAAGGAGCAGGTCGATGCCGGTGAGCTCGGTAAAATTTATACAGCAAAAACAGGTTGGTTCCGCCGCAAGGGTATTCCCGGTTGGGGCACCTGGTTTACCAAAATGGAGGAGTCAGGCGGGGGCCCGCTGATTGATATTGGCGTTCATATGCTGGATCTTGCCCTCTACTTGATGGGGAATCCGAAGCCAGTATCGGTATCAGGCGCTACGTATGCCGAATTCGGGCCTCGCCGTAAAGGAATCGGAACATGGGGTACACCGAACTGGAACGGTACGTACGACGTTGAAGATTTGGCTACTGCTTTGATTCGCATGGAAGATGGCAGCACGCTGACGCTGGAAGTAAGCTGGGCCGTGCATATGGATACGGACAATACACCGTTCGTTCACCTGATGGGAACAGAAGGCGGAGCGAGCTATCGCGGAGCTAACGGTAAGCTGTTAACGGAGAAGTTTAACAAAGCGATCGAAACTGATTTGAAGAAACCGGATGACGATGAGGGTGAACGTCTGCGCCTCAGCCTTCATTTCCTAGATTGCATTCGCGAAGGCAAACAGCCGATTACATCGGCACTCTCCGGCTATACGAATAATTTAATTCTCGATGCCATTTACGAATCTTCACGAACTGGGAATGAAGTGAAGCTGAACTGGAACGAATAACATCACACTTGGAGGGATGAACATGCTTAGAGGATTAACAGGGGCTGGACTTGGCAAGCTTGAAAGCAACGAGCAATTCATAGAGTTAGCTGCAAAATATGGCTTCGAGGCCGTCGATATCGATGCGCTTGGTCTAGTAGAGAGTTACAGTGTAGCTGGGGCACGCGAGCTGCTTCATAAACATGGCCTTGTCATTGGTTCCATCGGTTTGCCGGTTGAATGGCGAGGGTCGGAAGAGACTTTCCGTGCAGACTTGCCGAAGCTGACACAAGCAGCAGCCGCTGCTGCTGCACTTGGATGTACGAGCTGCTGCACGTACGTGTTACCTTCAACAGATTTGGGCGCTGCGCATTTCATGGCGGTAGCTACACGCAGATTGCGTACTTGTGCTCAAATCCTAGGCGCCTACGGCATCCGTCTTGGACTAGAGTTTGTGGGTCCGCATCATCTGCGTACCCACTGGAAGCATCCGTTCATCTGGACACTGGATGAAACGTTGGATTGGATCGACGCCATTGGTGAGAGCAATGTAGGCTTATTGTTCGACGCGTACCACTGGTACACGAATGGGCTAACGGTGGCAGATATTGAGAAGCTTCGCGCCGAGCAGATCGTGCATGTCCACATCAACGACGCGCCAGACGTTCCCGTGGAAGAAGTGCTGGATAATGCACGTTTATACCCAGGTGAGGGTGTAATCGACTTGGCAGGCTTCCTGCAAGGGCTGCAGCGTATTGGTTATAAGGGGGCTATCTCTCAGGAAATATTGACGGCAACGCCGCCGACAGAATCCCCCGAGAGCTTAGTTCAACGTTCCAAAGCCGGCTTTGATAAAGTGTATGCGGCAGCTGGGATTTGATTTTGTAACATAGAAGGTAAAGGTTAAATAAGATGGGCTCGCCTTGAGTGAGGATGGCATAGACGTGATGAAAAAGCTTGCTAGCGCAAGTGTTCACGGCCACCTTCTAGGCGTGTCCTTTTTCGTTTTATACCTATAAAAAGCCATTCGACAAAGGTTCCTAAAATCCACCCCTATGGAATGACAACCTTTTCAGCCATTTTCTTATAGTATTTTCTTGTCCATAGACACAACACATCACGAATTTAAAGGAGATTCAAAGGGGAAATGGAACAAGAAGACTATATCGCAGAGGCAACCTTCCATGCTAACATTTCATACCTCATTCAAGCCCAAACGAAAAAGCAGGCCTTAGAACAGGTTGCATACGAATTAGACCAAACCAACATCCAGCTTAATGAAATTACGTTAGAAAATGAATTAGGGGACTCCCACGTTTTTACGGTTCAAGAAGTTGAACAAATGGATTGGTATGATGTAGATCATACAGAGTGCTGTAACCAATTTAGGGTGTTTGGTCGTATGCAGCTGCTTATTATTCTGCGGAAACAGAGTGACACTATGAAAGATGTGGAACAATCAACCTACCATTTGTCTCAGTCACTTGTATACGGTAAACCAGTTTTGGCGATATCAGAAGGCTATAAGCACATATTTTTAACTGTTTCACAACATAAAATGGCGTGGAAAACCAAGCTTCAGGAAACAGAAGCGGAAACAACAGAAACAGTGCTTTTGAGTAAACTTGCCTAACAATAAATGAAAGAGAGGATACGATCATGCAAATCAAAAAGAAAAACGACATTGGTGAGATTTTGGACAATTTTTCATCGTTTGCGAAATGGGACGCTTCAGGAGAGAAACTATACCTAGTATTTGCTGACAACAAACGCGGAGGACAATGGACTTTGATGAACTACTCGGATGATCGTTTCAGCGTTCATGGAGTTGGCCAAGACTATGTAGATGAGAAAGAATCGTTCTTTGAGGAACGTAACAGCGTGGTATCGTTTCTATGGGATAATCGTGCTGCACTCAAAGCAGCGGTCAAACCAACAACCTAGCTTTTGGTTGCTAGGATTAGAACAAGTAAAGAAGGCAAGGAACCTATGGATTAGGTGCCGAGCCTTCTTTCTTTTTGTCCCGAAACTGGCCGGGGGTTAATCCTTCTTGTTTGCGGAACGAACGGATGAAATTTTGCGAATTGTTATAGCGCAGCTTGGAAGAGATATCCTTGATCGGCATATCGGTTTCGGACAGCCATTTCTTAGCCATGTTGAACCGGTAGGTCGACAAGTAGTCACTGAACGAGCAGTTCGTTTCTTTGCGGAAAATACTGCTCAAATAATTCGCATTATAATGCAGCCGGGAGGCGCACTCCTCAAGCGTTAAGTCGGTATCGTAATAGTGCTGCACGAGATCAATTATCTTCTCGGAAATGTTGTGGTACTGGGCATCCTGCCGATCGCGATAAATGCGAATCAGCGGGTGAATGACCTCTGTCCAGAACCAGTCCTCGATTTCGGCTGTCATATGCAAATCCAGGAGCTCTTCGAAGAGGGACCCTTTGCTCGGATGAATCTGATTCAAGCTGATTCCGGATTCCTGCATCACCATGAGCAGGTTGTTGAGCAGCCGTGTCAGTGGAATTTGATATTCTTGCGGCGTTAGCGGAGCTGCGAATACCGCTTGCAGCAGCTGCTTCAGCAGCTCTTTGGACTTATCCTTTTCGGCAAGCTTGATCGCATCGATCAATTCGTTTTCGATAGGCTTCGGATAGTTCAAATTCAAGTAATGCTTGCCTGAGTTAATATTTTCATACTGAATGATGATGCCCTCACCCAGCTTGATGCGATGCTTCAAAGCCTCCAGACCTTCCCGATAGGCAATCGACATCTGCGAGAAAGCGTGAATCGGGAGACTCATCCCAATGCTGACGTGGAGATTCAGGAAGCTGTAGATATGCTGCTGCATCTGCTCGGTTAATGCATATACCGTATTGCGAAAGGCAGCTTCTTCGCTATCGACACTACCAATCAAGGTGACCACGGTTTGGTCAATAATGATGGGAGCGAGACGCTGCTGCGATGGAATCAGTTCCTCGATCATATTGTGCACAGCGAAGAGCAGCAGCTCCATATCCCGTTTTTCGTAACGCGTATTGTCGATAGAATCGATCTGCATCGTGATCACAGACATCGTTTTCCACTCTTCAATGTGCTTGTTATAGCCGAATTGCGCTAGCTTCTCCAACAGCTCGATCTGTTTGATGTGCCCTTGAAAAGCCTTGATTAAGAAAAATGTCCGTACCTGGCCGATATGCTGGTGGACCTCTCTTTCCAGTTGGGACTTCGATTGGAACAAGGTATGGACATGCTCGCTGATCATCTGGAACTCGTTGGCCTTCCGCTTCTGATTCACGGTCACAAGCCCTCCGATTTGGTTTAAAAGAAGCTGGATCGGCGAATACATTTTGCGCGAACCTAGCCAAGCTAGGACCATGGAGAGGAGCAGCATCAGGACGCATACATAGATCGTATAGGTCCCGATTTTACCGGATTCCTTCGTCAAGCTGTCGATGGAAGTCAAGGATAAATAGGTCCAGTTGTTGAGGTTTGAACGCAGGAAGCTGACGGAATAAGGCTTCTCGTTAATATCCGCTGAGAACTGGCCCATTGGCGCCTCTAATTGCTTCAAATCTGTAAGCCCAGCTTCGGTGATGGATTTGCCGATGAGGCTTGCATCCGGGTGCATGAGAATCCGATTCTGCTCATCAATAATCAGGATATCATCTAGATGCTCGGTATCATTTTGAATCAAATCCTGCAGGCTGCAGGCAGGAATGTTAGCCAGAGCCAAGCCATATTTCTCCAGACCGGTGGTGGGCAGCTTTTTAACTAGAGAAATACTGTACTCACAGGTAACGCTTCGCGCATTTTCTTCCGTAAAAAACCACTTGGAGGGATTAAGCGTCCAAACGCTGTTCTCTTGGGTGTTCATAAGGGTCATAAGCTTATCGTAGTAAGGGTAGCTGTCATAGCGGTATAAGCCCGAATTCTTAATCATCCAGTTTTCCCTGGCATTGATCAAGATGACATCTTCCAGCTTGGTATCAAAAGATTGCATATATCGAATTTCGCTGCGCAGGTCATCATACATCATGAAATCGTTTACAGTTAGCGGCATATCCATCGCCTTTTTGAGCACGGTAGAGTTGATGACCTGATTAAGTGTATGGTTGACAGTCGTTAATTTCTGCTCTACATTGGAGTTGATTTGGGTGATCAGCTGCATTTTACCTTCGT
Organism: Paenibacillus germinis; assembly: GCF_013141785.1. Lineage (NCBI taxonomy): Bacteria > Bacillati > Bacillota > Bacilli > Caryophanales > Paenibacillaceae > Paenibacillus > Paenibacillus germinis. Next base: position 37,212 of record NZ_WHOC01000062.1, on the reverse strand, counting down.
TGACATTCTTTTGAATTTCACTCGACGAGGTGACGAAGGCGAAAGCGCCAATGAAGATAACCGGCAGCGTGCTGAGCAGGAACCCGAATATGGTCATTTTGCTAAGAAAACTTAAAGAGCGCATCGCATCCAACACCTATCTATCTTGAGGATGATCATTCAGACTATCTATGTATTGTAGTCAAGACAGGCGTTAAGAGCAATAATCATCTGAGTGACGGATAATCATTTTCTCTGATTCTGACTATAAACACCGCTGTTATAAGGGAGGATCTCTCATGAGAACAAGTTTATATGGCAAGGGTTTCAAGGTTTTTGGTCTTCTTTTGATAGGGCTGCTGATGGTTGCTTTGATCAGTGCTTGTCAGAAAAGCAGCTCTCAAAAGACAGATGATGTGAACGGTGATCATCCCGTTATATCGATTATGGCACCGCTGCATTTTCCGCATCCACCCATCCCTGAATTGGTTCAGGAAATCGAAAATCGTACACAAACGAAGCTTGATCTGAACTGGGTTCCGGACGGTATATATACCGATAAAATGAACACCGCGCTCACCACAAACTCTTTGAAAAAAGCAACCTATGTGAAATATACGGACTATATGCTGATGAAAAATTCGATCCGTTCCGGCGCATTCTGGGATATCGGACCTTACTTGGAGGCGTACCCGAATCTGAAACAGTTGAACAAGGAAATTTTGGGACAGGCAGCAGTCGATGGCAAAATCTATGGCTTGTACACCGAGAGGCCCTCCTCTCGGCAGGGCATTATTATTCGTGAGGATTGGCTGAACAATCTGAAGCTTGCTAAGCCGACGAATCTGGATGAGCTGTATCAGGTATTGAAAGCTTTCACGTTCGGCGATCCCGATCTGAATGGGAAGGTAGATACCATCGGTTTGACGGACCGGAATGATTTGGTTTTCGGCGCGTTCAAAACGATCAGTTCTTATTTCGGTACTCCGAATAACTGGGGGACTGATGGCGCTGGGAAGCTAGTACCTGAGTTCGAAACCCAGGCCTACGTGGACACGATGAACTATATGAAGAAGCTGTATGACGAGAAGCTGATCAATGCCGATTTCGCAGTCACCAGTAAGGAAGTTCAGAGGGATAAACTCATTCGCGGCATTGCGGGCGTCTATATTGGCAGCATGCAGGATGTGCAGCGTCTTTCGGATGAAGCTCAGCTCATGAACCCGAAGGCGAAGCTCACGCTCGTGAACCATATCGAGGGCTCATTGGGTTTTCGGATTTGGTCGATTCCTAATTATAGTGCGCTCTACCTGTTCTCGAAAAAAGCGATTCGTACCGAAGCGGAATTGAAACAGGTGCTGCAATTTTTTGATCGTTCGATGGATAAAGATGTCGCGAACTTGATGAAGTATGGGCTGGAGGGACGTCATTACACAGCCAAAGGGGATCAAGTTCTGCTGACGGAAGAGACGTCCAAGATCCGTGTGAATGAAGTGAACGCGCTGTATGCCCTCATGATTGCCGATCTGAACAATCCGAAGGTCATGCGCGTCTTGGAGAGTGAGTCCTTGTCGCAGCTCGCGGACCGGCTGAGCTTGGACAACGAGAAAAACGTCGTCAAAGACCCGACCGTTGGTCTGGAGTCGAAGACTTACGACGAGCGAGGCGTCGAACTGTATAAAATTGTATCTGACGCAACGTACAATTACATCTTGGGGAAACTGGATAAAGCTGCCTTCCAGCAAGAGATTGAGCGCTGGAAGCGGAACGGCGGCAGCCAGATGATAAGAGAGTACAACGAGGCTTATGGTAAGCGAGGTTGAGGATGGGGAAGATGGGAAGATTGGAAAACCGCTGGCGCTGGTGCGCGGCGGTTTTTTTTGCGTTTGGTAAGCTGGTGGAGGAGATGTGCAGCCACGGTGGAGGCGCGGTCAAGGCTGAGACGATGTTTTTCATCGTTAAAGTTGCGTGTGAGCGCGCACGAGTAAGTGTAGCGATAAAAAACATCGCTACAGTAGCAGTAAGAGTGCCTAACTGGTTAAAGTGCGTGCTGGGACGATGTTTTTCATCGTTAAAGTTGCGTATGAGCGTGCATGAGTAAGTGTAGCGATGAAAAACATCGCTACAGTAGTAGTAAGAGTGCCTAACTGGTTAAAGTGCATGCTGGGACGATGATTTTCATCGTTAAAGTTGTGTATGAGCGTGCATGAGTAAGTGTAGCGATGAAAAACATCGCTACAGTAGTAGTAAGAGTGCCTAACTGGTTAAAGTGCGTGCTGGGACGATGTTTTTCATCGTTAAAGTTGCGTGTGAGTGCGCATGAGTGAGCCGATAATCATCTCCCCGACCGATAATCATCATCTCACATCCCATGCCAAACTGAGCCTACATGAGTAAATGATTATTTCGGCACCTCCCTACGCTCGTGTAGTGTGGAATTTGTAGCACACAACAATTTCGCGGAGGTCTAACCAATATGAAGAGAAAATTAGTCTCGATTCCACTTAGCGTTCTGCTCGTTTCCAGCTTTGCGCTGGCAGCTTGCTCAGACGGGGGGAAGTCAACTCCTGCAGCTACGACTGGTGTGGTGGAGTCGCCTAAAGCAACGGCAGACAACAAACCGACGGCGATCACGATTATGGCACCGCTGAACACAGCGCAAACGCCACCCGATACGATTATTAAAGAACTCGAAAAGTTAACGAACACGAAGTTAACGTATCAATTTTTCCCGGCGGATACGTACGAGGAGAAGCTGAATACAACGTTTGCTACAGGTGCACTGCCGCAAGTCACTTACCTGAAGAACCAGGCGACATTTATTCAAATGAAATCGGCTATTCGTGACGGACAATTTTGGGAAATTGGTCCTTTGCTGAAGGACTTCCCGAACCTGAGTAAATTGAAATCCACGACCAATGATAATACAAAAGTGGATGGCAAGTTTTACACGCTTTATCGCGGTGTAGATATTGCCCGTCAAGGCCTTATCTATCGGAAAGATTGGGCGGATAAGCTGGGATTGAAGCCACCTGCAACAACGGAAGATTTGGTTGCCATGATGAAGGCGTTCACTGAAAACGATCCTGACGGCAACGGCAAAAAGGATACCATCGGCTTAACGGATCGTAACGATCTGATCTATGGCTCCTTCAAAACGGTGGCTACTTGGTTAGGTGTACCGAACAATTGGGGCCTTAAAGATGGCAAGCTGCAGCCTGAGTTCATGTTCCCCGAGTATGTAGCGACAATGGATTACTACAAGAAGCTGCGTGATGGTGGACTTATCAACAAGGATTTCGCGGCTACAAGTAAAACGGATCAACAAAAGCTGTTCACGAATGGTACTGCGGGTATGTATATCGGTGCCATGACAGATGTTTCATCACTCAATAAAGATCTGATCAAAAACGTGCCTACAGCAGTAGTGGATGTGCACAGTATGGTCGCTGGGCCAAGCGGTAATTTCGCAGCATGGGCTCTTCCTGGCTATGCGAACGTCGTTCTGTTCCCGAAATCCGCTACGAAAACAGAAGCTGAGCTAAAGAAAGTCTTGGCCTTCTTTGACAAAATGATGACACCTGAAGTTGCCAATGTTGCAAACTGGGGCATTAAAGATGCTAACTACAGCGTAATCGACAACAAAGCGAAGAAGCTGGATGAAGAAAAATGGACACGCGAAGTCAAGCCTTTCACGGATGCAGCTATTGGTGATGAAGATACTTCCGGCAGATACTTGGGTATTCCTACGATTCCTGCTCAAGGTAAGGCAGATGAACTCAAGATTGCCAACCTGAAGTTTGCTGTGCAGGATCCGGTAGCGGCTCTGGATTCGAAAACGAACCAGGAAAAAGGCGTTCAACTTCAAGATGTGATCAAAGATGCAACGAACAAATACATCTACGGCACGATTGATAAGGCTGGTTTTGATAAGGCTATTGAAGATTGGAAGAGTCGTGGAGGCAGCAAAATTATCGAGGAATACAACGCTGTTTATAAAAAATAATGAGATAGTCGCAAATCATGCAGGTTGAAGGCGGGGAAGGCTGCTGTGTCATCAGTAGCAGTCTTCTCGTTTTGAATGAATCGCCGGAAAGGAAGAAGTCGTATGCAGGAAGTGAATATAGCACAACGTGTGGTGGCTAGGAAACAAAGCAGTGAGCTGGGTAGACGACTATGGAAAAACAAATGGATCTATGTCATGCTGCTGCCGGGAGTCTTATACTTTCTCGTCTTCAAATATATTCCCATGTATGGATTGATCATTTCATTTCAGAATTATAAACCGTTCAAGGGGATTAGCGGGAGTGAATGGGTCGGTTTAGAGCATTTTCGGAGGTTGTTTACAGAGCCCGATTTCTTGATTATTTTAAGCAATACGTTAATTTTATTTGTCATGAATCTCTTGTTTTATTTCCCTATTCCGATTCTTCTGGCGCTCATGCTGAATGAGGTCAAAGGGGATCTTTTCCAAAAAGTATTTCAAACGATCGTCTATCTGCCACACTTTATGTCCTGGGTTATTATCGTCTCGATCAGTTTCGTTATGCTGACGATGGACGGTGGAATTATCAACGATATTATTGAGTTCTTTGGATTTGAAAAGATCAATTTCTTGTTAGCTCCGGAATGGTTTAGACCGATCTATATTCTTCAAGTGATTTGGAGAGAAGCGGGTTGGGGGACGATTATTTATCTAGCAGCGATTGCTTCTATCGATCCTGGGTTGTATGAGGCTGCGCGTATGGATGGTGCAGGACGGATTAGACAAATGTGGCATATTACATTGCCCGCTATTCGAAGTGTTATCATAGTTTTGTTAATTTTGAAAATTGGTGCGGTTCTCGAACTCGGTTTTGAACATGTCTACTTGCTACTCAACTCCATGAACCGAAATGTTGCGGAGATCATTGATACTTTTGTATATACAGCAGGGTTAAAACAAGGGCAGTTCAGTTACAGTGCTGCTATCGGATTGTTCAAATCGTTTATTGGACTTGTGCTGGTTATGTTAGTTAACCGAATTGCCAAGAAGATGGGCGAAGAGGGCGTTTATTAAAGCTTACGAAGTAAGTTTTGCTAAAGCAAAACTCTTAGGAGGTGTACATCATGGTTGAAGATACTACGCTAGCCGGCAGAATGTTTGGCATCATCAATTATTTGTTACTAACGATCATTGGTCTCATTACGCTTATTCCCTTTGTACACGTTGTAGCGGGTTCGTTTACGACCAGCGCGGAAATGGCTGCCAAGAAATTTGTCATCATTCCGACTGACTGGAGCATAGAAGCTTATCGATTCATTTTCTCGACGAATACAATTTTTAAAGCCATGGGCGTTTCGATTGGTACCACGCTTGCGGGAACGATCATTAGTATGTTCATCACAGCCCTGATGGCCTACGGTTTGTCCCGTAAAGACGTGGATGGCAGAAAAGTCATTATGTTCCTTGTTGTGTTTACAATGTTGTTTCACGGCGGATTAGTTCCGACCTTCCTGGTTGTGAAGGAATTGGGGATGATCGATAGCTATGCGTCATTGATTCTTCCTTCTGCGATAAGTGCCTTTAATTTAATTATTTTGAAAAATTTCTTTCAAAACATCCCAGAGGGACTCGAAGAGTCTGCCAAGATCGATGGCTGCAGTGACTTTGGCATTTTGTTCCGAATTGTTCTGCCATTATCGATGCCGGCTATCGCAACCATCTCGTTATTTTACGCTGTGACGTATTGGAACACTTACCTCAGCGCGATTCTTTATCTGAATGAAAGTGCGAAGTGGCCGATTCAGGTCCTCCTCAGACAAATTGTCGTGCTCGCTAGTGGGATGGATGTCAGTGCTGATTTGGATAGCGTCACACCGCCTCCTGCACAATCGATTAAGATGGCTGTTATCGTCGTTGCAACTCTACCGATCTTGTGTGTGTATCCGTTCTTGCAAAAGCACTTTGCTAAAGGGGCTATGATCGGCTCCATTAAGGGATAAGGAAGGGATTTCAATTAATCCGAAAATCTATTTTGACATAGAGAGGGAATTATTATGACTCAACATTTTGTTAAATCACCGATCGAATGGGCACGAGCTGCCTGCGATTCAATTATGAGCACATACACGCCTATGGAGCTGCCGCCTGCTGAGCGCTGGCATTACCACCAAGGTGTTTTCTTATGCGGAATGGAAATGCTGGGGGAAGCTGAACAAGATGATCGCTATGACACCTACATTCAGGCGTATGTGGATGGTCTGATCGACGAAAACGGCAATTTATATTTCGCGCGGGATGAGCTTGATGCCGTTCAAGCGGGGCTTTTGTTGTTCCGCTTGGAAGAACGGACAGGACACAGCAAATACCGAATCGCTGCGGATAAGCTGAGAAACTTGCTGAACACGCTGAATCTCACTTCGGAGGGCGGTTACTGGCATAAAGATAAATATGCCTACAATATGTGGTTGGACGGTTTGTATATGGCGGGTGTCTTCGCATTGAAATATGCGAATGCTTACGGAGATGGTGCATTGCGCTCCACAGTACTGCATCAAGAGAAGCTGATGCGCAAATATATGAAAGACGAAGAGACAGGACTGTTGTACCATGCCTGGGACGAAAGCCGGAAGATGCCATGGGCGAATGCCGAGACCGGCTGTTCACCAGAATTTTGGGGTCGCTCACTCGGCTGGTATGGCCTAGCGGTTACACAATTCCTTGATGAGCTCCCAGCGGACGAACCAGGGCGCGAAGAGTTAGTTAACTCGCTGCGTGATTTCGTTCATGCGTTGATTCGATATCAGGATGCGGAAAGCGGACTTTGGTATCAAATCGTTGATAAGGGTGATCAGCCGGATAACTGGCTGGAGACATCATGTACCAATCTGTTCGTATACACGATTGCCAAAGCAATTAAGCACGGGGTTGTCGGCCAAGAATGTGTGGACGCAGCTGTGAAGGGATATGAAGGACTGATCCGAACACTGAAGTTCGACGAGCGGGAGCGGGTGATATTGCCACTCATCTGTATCGGGACATCGGCCGGCGATTATGAGAACTATGTGACTCGTCCGACTAGTGAGAACGACCTGCATGGCGTGGGCACATTCGTGATGGCGTGTGTAGAAATGGAATCACTCATGAAGTAAGAACCCTAAGGGCTAAATCGAGTTTTGTGCTAAAAAGGCTGGACACATATTCGTGTTCAGCCTTATTTTTAATAAATTTTGCAAATCGTTATTGGCTTTGTCGCAATTTAGGATCTCTGTACGATATTGACTTTTGGTGAAAGTAAGCTGCTACCAGTAGCAAACTGGGTATTACAAATTGTAAAGGAAGTTGAACATAGGTCATGTTAAATTTAAAACCTATAGCTAGGTGCTCGGCATATGTTTTTGTCATGACATGACCAAGAGGGGCTATAATCGCTGCAATCGGAATAAGAACGGAATGGTAACTCTTCAAATGAAATAAATGGGCTGTTCCAACCGCCGCACCATAGATGTAAACACCAACTTTGAAAAACCCCCCTGCTACCATTAGCAGAATAACCACTGCATCGATCCGCTCAAGAAAATCCGCCACCGAGGCCATTCGTATCGTCGACAAAAGAGGATAATTTAACATGCCGTACAACTGAGGTCCAAGAACGGAGATCATGCCTACGATATTAAGGGATAATAAAACTCCTACTGTCAAAACTGCAGTCATCCCCACCTTTTTAAGCTTCGCATTATCTTTTAACGTTGGCCAAATCATCGTGAATACGACTAACTCCCCAAAAGGAAGGCTGGTAAGGGCTGGGAATGACTCTTTCCATACGGTTTTTATTCCTGTACCAAGTACAGGTGTGAGCTGTTTCAAGTCTACAACTCCTGAAGCATAAACGATGATCCATGTGCTAATGGATATTAACAGAACACCGGGAACCACCATTTCTGCCATCCGTCCAAATACTTCAATACCACCGCGGAGCGTATAAATAATGACGGCTACAAAACTTGCAAGAATAAAAATTTCTGGAGTTCCAACTAAAATTGTAGAAAGCATAAGATCGGAGAAATCTCGACTGATCCTCGCAGCTTGAGATGTGAAATAAATAATATAAGTGATACTTAATGGATATCCAATGTACCTACCTGAAATTTTTTGAATGATTTGGATCAAGGAATCATTAGGGTAATACCCAGATAATTTGGTGAAGACGGACATTAAAATAAGCCCCAACACCATGCCTATTAATACGGCGAGCCAAGCATCTTGTTTAGCTTCCGCTCCTAACGCAAAAATGACTGCACTTCCTATTTCAAAAGCTAACATCATAAGAAAGAGTTGTTTGATACCTATTTTCTCTTGATTCATTTCTCCCTCACCTTTTACCAAGTCATCCTATTTGTTTGAATTAGATATCATTATTAGCGTTCGCTTTCTTTTTAAACGAAAGTGTTAGGAATTAGGTATTATTTACCTTCGTTTGTCGAAAGATAATAGTTGGAAATTGCAATTAGAACAATTCGCTTGTTAGAGGAGAAATGATGAAGAATATTCGTAATTTATTTTTTTCCTCCGTGCTCATCGTTTTTATTGGATGGTGTATGTATTTCTACTTACAGGAAATTTCGTCGAAATTGTTAGTCCATCCACAGTTATACACTTTCACTATTTTGGAAATGTTGTTGGCCGCAATGGGAGCTTTCTACATGGTCATTATGGTCGTGATGTCGATCGGTCATCTTTTCGTAATGGTGGTGAAAAAAATAAAGGCTTAATAGTGAGGGAGATTTAGCATGGGAAAAGGAAACCTCATGGAACCATTGAAAAGTGATCCGCTTAGCACGAATCTTTTACAGAATGTAGAGCAATTGAAAACGATATTTGATCGTTCTTCTGATATTGTGTTTAGGGATTTTCAATTGGGTGAGACGCAACAAGGGACGCTTCTTTTTTTAGACGGCCTTGTCAACATGAAATTGATTGATGATGATGTCATAAAACCTCTATTGGAATATGGGAAAAATAATTGGACACAACCTATATGTCGTTATGAGGAAATGGAAAATTTGCTTCGGAATCAAGTGATTTCTGCTGCACAGATAAGCAGTGGGGCCAATTTTCAAGATGTGATAGATCATGTGCTGTCCGGAGATACCGCATTGATTCTTGACGGTGCAGAACGGGCCTTATTCGTCAGTGCAAGAGAGTGGGAGTCCCGAGCGGTTGAAGAACCAGCGACAGAAGCGGTGATCCGTGGTCCTAGGGACGGATTTACGGAAAACCTGCGGACCAATACCAGTCTCATTCGCAGGAGATTGAAAACCCCCCAGCTCAAAATGGAAGCGATGAAAGTAGGACGGTTATCAAAAACAGAACTCGTCATTACTTACTTGGATCATATTGCGGATGATTCTCTGGTGGCGGAAGTTCGTGAAAGAATTGGCAGGATTGACATCGATGCGATTCTCGAAAGCGGATATATCGAGGAGTTAATTGAAGACACTCCGAGTTCCATTTTCCCACAGGTGCAGAGTACGGAAAGACCGGATAAAGTCGTTGGCAATTTATTGGAAGGGAAAGTAGCCATTATCATCGATAATACGCCTTTCGCCTTGTATGTTCCGGTTACCTTTTATGAAATGCTGCAGGCGAGTGAAGATTATTATGGGCGTTTTATGATTTCGACGGCGATCCGTTGGATACGCTTTTTGTTTTTGGTGATTGCCTTGTTTTTGCCATCTCTGTATATAGCTTTATTAACATTTCATCAGGAATTGGTTCCGTCAACCCTGTTATACAGTGTGGCTTCCTCCCGTGAAACGGTCCCGTTTCCGGCTATTATCGAAGCATTGCTAATGGAAATAGCTTTTGAGGGATTGCGCGAAGCTGGTGTGCGCTTGCCTAGGCCGGTAGGACAGTCGGTGAGTATTGTCGGAGCCTTGGTGATTGGTCAGGCCGCCGTTCAGGCGGGCATTGTTTCCGCCCCCATGGTTATTGTCGTATCCATCACCGGTATCGCTTCTTTTATCATTCCCAGCTTTAGCCAGGCGGTCGCGATCAGAATGCTGCGTTTTCCCATGATGTTTTTAGCGGGATCACTAGGATTGTATGGCATACTATTAGGCGTGTTGTTTATTATGAGCCATATGTGCCGCCTTCGTTCATTCGGAATGCCCTATTTGTCACCTCTGGCCCCTTTACATTTTGGTGACTTTAAAGATGTGCTTGTACGGGCGCCTTGGTGGAGTATGACGAATCGTCCGGAAGAGGGCGCAAAAAGAAACCCGCAGCGAATGAAAAGGTCCATGCGTTCCGGTCAGCCGAACCGCAAGGAGTAGGATTTTCTACGGAAGGGTAATGTTGGATGAGAGTACGAATTTTATTGGTTTTAATCCTTCTGATGATGCCGGTTCTCTCGGGCTGCTGGAGCCGGATTGAGGTCAATGACCTTGCATTTGTAACCGCGGCAGGAATCGATAAGATGGAGGATGGCAAAATCCGGTTAGCGCTGCAGGTAGCTATTCCGCGAATGTTAGGCGCCGCAGGCCAAGGGGGCTTTGGTGGGGAGAAAGGCATAGGAACCAAAGCTGTATGGGTCGTTTCAGAAAAGGGGGAAACGATTTTGGATGCCTATCGGAGGCTCCAAGAGAAGCTGCCGCGCCGAATTTTCTTTTCCCATAGCGGTATTATTATTATTGGCGAACAATTGGCTCGAGACGGTGTTTCACCGATACTCGATTTTTTTATTAGACAGCGGGAAGCGCGAATGCGCAGTTATATATTATTCACCAAAGGAGAAGCTGTAAAGATTCTCAAGTTTGTCCCCAAACTCGAAAAAGTACCGTCTGAAATCATGAGAGAGGAAGTCAAACAGCATATTGGATTAAGGATAAACCTGAAGGATTTTGCCCATATGCTAGTGACAGATGGTGTTGAACCGGTTGCGGCCGAAATGGAACTCGTGTCTTCGAACTTAACGAATGCAGAGGATTCCAAGGGGCTATCTCCGTCAAATCTAGAAACTAACCTGTCGCTCAAAGGATCAGCGATATTCAAAAAAGATAAATTAATCGGTTGGATGAATGACATGGAGACAAGGGGGATCCTTTGGCTTCGCAAGGAAATGAAAATGGGTGTTGTCACGGTAAATATTCCGAAGGAAAATGGGAAAATAAGTGTATTAATATTAAACGCTGAGACCCAAATTACTCCGATTTTTAAGGATGGAGAATTAAGCATGGAAGTGAAAGTAAGAGCTGAGAACGAACTTTATGAGAATAACTCCAAATTGGATGTAGGTGATCCTAAAGTGATTCATTTAGTGGAAAATGCACTGGAAGCGGATCTCATACAAAGAATCCAACTGGTACTCGATATGGCACAAAATAAATTCAAATCAGATATTTTCGGATTTGGAATTGCTGTAGAACGAAGATATCCAAAAGAATGGAAGAATAAGTTTAAAGAACAATGGGAGGAGGAATTTCCAAATCTGAAAGTCAATATCAAGGCTGATGTGACAGTAAACCGTACAGGTTTAACGAATAAACCTTTGATTTTGAAAGAAAAGGAGACCGAAAAATAATGAAAATCATCGTGATTGTAGTTCTTTTTGTACTTCTTGCTTCTCGAGATGCGCTCGGATTGATTAGGGACAAAAAGTATCGTAAAGATCTGGTTGTATACAGTTTTTTGATGATGGTAGGGATGACGATGAGTTTTCTTGCTGTTTTCCATGTTTACCTTCCGATCTGGCAGCATGGTTAAAAGGATTATCGTACATCAATAGTAACAGGAAGTGGAATGAGGGGGCTGTCCCAAAAGGGTTATAAACCTTGAGGGATATCTAAAGATGGTTACACGTATCCAAAAGGACTTCTGCCAATAAGGGGAGGTCCTTTTTGGTATCGGTGTTGTTCTTAAGGGAACGACAAGCCGCTAAAGTGGATGAAATGAGCTAAACATTGAATTAGCGGAACGAGAGGGCCTTATCGGATGAGATTTGAGCTATCTGAAGCTAAAAACAACGGAATAGCGTCTATACGTTCCACTTTTGCATGAATTAAAGCATATTTCACGTAAATAGCGTCTATACGTTCCCTTTAGTTGAAGCGTACCATTGATATTTGGATGTATGTATCCATGAAGAAGCTGTCTCTCTAATTTATTTATCATTTTCGGGACAGCCTCCTTCATGTTTCTAACTTAAGATCAACGATAATTAAGGAATCCCGAATAAACCAAACTATGGTAGAATAAAACCTAAATAATAGAAATACACATAGATTCAGAGTTTGCTAGGGAGCTGATTTGTCGATGGTCAAGCCGTATTTTGCGCTGAATCAAGAAGTCCGCATTCATTATCTAGTCTCTTCAAGCGACACGGGGAACACTCCGTTAGTTTATATACCTGGCATGCTGGGGTCTGCAGAGGAGTTCTTTTTTTCAGCCTTTAACGATAGAGAATGTACAGCCATCAGCCTCAGGGGGCGCGGGAAAAGTGATTCACCGAAGACCGGATATACGTTTAATGATCATGTCGCCGATATGGAGGCCGTGATTTCTCAGAGGCAGGCAGATTCAGATAGCTTCGTTTTGATGGCTTTTTCCAGAGGAGCTGCTTATGCGATGGGATTTGCTATTCAGAGATCCGATCTGCTGAAGGGATTAATCATATGTGATTTTCCTGCGCAGTACCCCGCATTTAGCACAGAATGGCTGCAGCGATGTTTAGCTAATCCTCACACCAATTCCGACGTGGTACAAGCTATATTTGACGAAACGGAAGAGGTTGATCTGTGGGATCAGCTCAAGGCAATCGAGTGCCCTGTTTTAGTTATCCGCGGTGGAAAAGATGGCTCTTTCTTAACTGAAGCAGATGCAATGCGCTATCAAAATCATCTCAAACACGTGGAGATCGTCGTCTTCGAGAATTCCAGCCATGCTCTTTGGGAACCGGACGAGGCCCGTTTTCGACATACGATTCAACATTTTCTAGAACAAATAGATGCACACAAATAAACGGATTTGCCGGAGCGCGCCATCAGGGGGTACAGGATATGAAAAGAACGTTAGCCGTAAGCGATATACATGGCTGTGTGTATGAATTCAAGCAATTACTCGATAAAGTAAATTTTAATGCCGAAGAAGACCAGCTCGTGCTGCTTGGTGATTACGTGGATCGAGGGCCGCAAAGTCGGGAAACCGTGGAATTCGTTATGCATTTGGTGCGAGAAAAGGGAGCGATTGCGCTCAAAGGGAATCATGACCAGCGGTTCGTGGATGTTCTGGGGGACGTAGATTCACTTACGGAAATGAAGTTTTTTGAACATGGAGGTATCCAAACGTTTAAAAGCTTCTGTGGTACCGAGGAGCTTGATTTGAAGCAATCGAAAGAACGAATCCGAGCAAAGTTCAGCGATCATATTTCATTTCTAAACAATCTTCCGTATTATCACGAGGACGAGACTCACATTTATGTTCATGCTGGGCTTAATCCTACATTTTCGGATTGGAAAACCCAGCCAGAAAGGGACTTTATGTGGATTCGAGCTCCTTTTGTCCAGCAGCGAACCGTCGTTAAAAAAACAGTCGTTTTTGGGCACACGCCGGCAAAGGATATACATGGGAAAGCAGATGTTTGGTTTGATCGTGATAAAATCGGCATCGATGGCGGCTGCGCATACGGTTTGCAAATCAATTGCTTGGAAATCAAGGGCAGAAATCAGTACAAGACCTATTCGGTTGCTTCCAAAGGAAGTTGGAGATAATCGATGGGATAGCATCGGACTAGCCTTTTAGCAAGAAAGATCAAGAACCGTTATTTTAAATAGCTTACACTGTGTTTAGAATGCTGGAGGGGGCAACCGATGGACACCGATTACTTTGTGCAGATTCAGAAGACTTTGGATTATATTGAAAATCACCTATCCGAGCCTTTATCTGTTGCTTGTTTAGCCCAAGTCGCTTGTTTCTCTGACTTCCATTTTCATAGAGTCTTTCAAACCATGGTGGGAGAAGCTGTGATGGAGTATGTTCGGAAAAGAAGATTAGCGAGCGCGGCCTATCAGATCGCACATACGGAGAAGAAGTTAGTCGATATTGCCCTCGACAATGGGTTCCAGTCCCACGAGAATTTCACTCGAGCATTTAAAAAAGTTTTTGAACGTACGCCGCTAGCTTACCGTAAACAAGGTATATTGACACCAGTTTATGCGAAAGCGAATGTGCTGCAAAGAAAATTCAACCCCTACTTAGGAGGAATTCGAATGGAATATCAACTGAAGACGAAGCCTGCTTTTAAACTGATTGGCTATGAACTGAAAACGTCCTGCAAAGAGGGAAGAAACCATCGTGAAATCCCCGCATTCTGGGGCTCGTATCTACAAGAGGGCAAGGGGAATCGCATTCCCAATCGTGTACATGCAGATTCACAAGTTGAGCTGGGGATTTGTACGGATTTCAACATGGAGACTGGGGATTTAAGTTACATTATCGGGATGGAAGCGACAGATTTTGAGGGTGTGCCTGCAGATCTGGTGTGCAGAGAATTTCCGGAGGCAAGGTATGTGGTGTTTACGACACCTAAGGTCACTCAAGATCAATTCGTTGCATCCATTCAGAGCACGTGGAAGTCCATTTTCGAAGAATGGTTTCCTCATTCCGGCTATGAACATGCAGGTGGCGCGGAGTTCGAACTGTACGATGAACGCTGTAACCCATCCAAAAATGAGCTCATCCAAATGGACATTTATATTCCGATTAAGGAAAAATAGAGCTGCATGCTTGTAACAAATGGGAATCATTTGTAACCAAAATGAAATCTGGTTTTCATCTGGCTTTAAGGTTCGGAGCCTATACTGAAATTCGACCCCCTTTTTAAATATATATACTTGAAGACCCGCAGCCCGTTGCTGTGGGTCTCTTTTTTTGCGTCTGGGCTTGGGGAGCGGGCTTATGTGGCCACTACCTCCCATCATTGTACTCAAATAAGCTCGCTTTCACCGCCAAGGGACGGAAACCTAGGTAAACCGCCCGCGCTACCGTATTCCTTAGTTGCTGTCACCTTAGGAAAATGAACCTAGTTTAAGTAAGGTGACAGGGTAATTGTTAAGAAAAGACAGCAGAGCAAAACGTGTCTATTTGCAAGTAAGCGGTGGCAGGATACGATGATATCGCCGGCACAACAGCAGGCTCACATTTGGAAAGGGTGAACACAACATGGAGGAAAGAGTGACCGGCTTACATAAGAAGCTAAGCCAGCGGAAGCCAATTCCAACCAAGCCGATTCCGTCCACATTCCGAGGCCGCTTGATACGGGATCGACATTTGTATCTGATGCTTCTGCCTGTGATCGGATTTTATCTATTATTTAAATATGCTCCGATGGCCGGCGAGATTATTGCCTTCAAGGACTACCGATTCGCCGACGGCATCTTCGGCAGTAAGTGGGTAGGGCCTAAGCACTTCATAAGCTTGTTTCAAAGCATCGATTTCTGGAGAGTGCTAAGAAATACGCTGCTGCTCAATGTGTACAGCCTTGTTTTTGGATTTCCGGTACCCATACTGCTCGCGCTTCTGCTTAATGAAGTACGCAAGGAATGGTACAAACGGACCGTTCAGAATCTGCTTTACTTACCCCATTTCATCTCATGGGTTGTCCTTGGGGGTATCTTCATTGCTATGCTTTCACCAAGCACGGGTGTTGTTAATTTGGTGCTGACGAAGGTGTTTGGTATTGAGCCTATTTATTTCATGGCTAGCTCCAGCTGGTGGCCTGTTGCTTACACCTTATCAGGCATATGGCGGGAAGCGGGCTGGGGCACGATTCTTTATCTAGCTGCAATGGCTTCTATTGACCCACAGCTGTATGAGGCGGCCAAGATGGACGGCGCATCCAAGCTGCGTCAGATTTGGCATATTACATTGCCCGGCATTCGCAGCACAATCGCTATATTGCTCGTTCTCCGCATGGGGCACATGATGGATGTGGGGCTTGAGCAGACACTGGTCCTCCAGAATATGTCCGTCCTGGATGTTGCGGATGTAATTAGTACATACGTGTACCGTGTCGGTTTGCAGAATATGAACTACAGCTATACGACGGCCTTAGGGTTGTTCCAATCCGCAGTTGGCCTGATACTGGTCGTAGGCGTAAACAGATTGACTCGAGCGTTCGGAGAACGGGGGTTATGGTAAGCGATGCAAAGTTTATATAAAAAGCAATCCCTTTTATCCCGTCTTGGTACGTCAGCTAATTATGCGATACTCGGCTTTCTTTCGTTAATTGCCTTATACCCGTTCTGGTATGAGGTTGTATCATCCTTCAGCAGCAGCAGGGCTATTACAGCGGGTGAGGTGACATTGTGGCCGGTCGAATTCAACGCGGAGGCCTATAAGCGTCTTTTCCAGGATGGGCAGCTCTTTGTAGCGATGTGGAATACGGTGCTAGTAACCATAGTCGGTACAGCGCTCAATATGACACTTACTTTACTGGCGGCGTATCCGCTTTCCAGACGAAGACTGATGGGGCGTAATGGGCTGCTCATTTTCATCACCTTCACCATGCTGTTCGTTTCGGGCGTAATCCCGAATTTTATACTAGTTAAATCCTTAGGCCTTATGGATACCTATTGGGCGTTGTGGCTTCCCTCATTAATCAGTACGTACAACATGTTTGTGATGAAAACGTTCATGGAAGGCTTGCCGGAGGAAGTGGAGGAATCAGCATCTATTGACGGCGCAGGGGACTGGCGAATTCTGCTTCAAATCATTTTACCGTTATGCAAACCGATCATAGCTGCCATTTCACTCTTTTATGCCGTAGGTTGGTGGAATTCATACTTCAATGTATTGCTGTACGTTACCAAAACAACCAAGCAAACCTTAACGCTTAAGCTCTATCAAATGATCCTGCAGGTGGATCAGAATTTACTGGATCATGCATCCGGTAGCGAGGGTGTTGCGGAGATGACGCTTACTCCCGAAGGGATTAAAGCAGCAGCGATTGTCATTGCAGTCACGCCTATTCTAATCGTGTACCCGTTCTTGCAGAAGCATTTTGTCAAAGGCGTCTTGATTGGATCGGTCAAAGGCTGATATCTCGGGGCAAATAGTCCTTGATATATACCACACAATATTTAGGGGGATGGAACCATTGAAAATGACTAAACATGCGTGGAAACCAGTTCTTGCAGCAAGTATGTCTTTAGCAGTACTAGCCGCTTGCAGTACTAATACGACTACAGAGGGTGGCAGTTCAGCAAAGCCTCAAGGAAGTGCAGCTGCTACAGCAACAGCGGCCGGTCCGAAGAAAGAGATCAGCATTTCCGCTTTTGATCGTGGAACAGTAGCCGCTGAGGAAGGCAGCTACGAGAGCAACCGTTGGACAAAGTTTATGAATGAAAATTCGCCGGCAAAGGTAACCTGGGTGCCAGTACCTCGTGCGCAGGCTCAACAAAAGCTGAGTACCCTGGTGGCTTCCGGGAGCGCACCTGATCTCATTTGGGAGTATGACCGCAACTATATTGCGCAACTGGCAAACCAAGGTGCTATACAACCGGTAGACGGTTTCATCGAGAAATATAGCACGACTATGAAAAAATATCTGCAAGAGCATCCTGAGCTTAAATCAGCATCAACGATTAACGGCAAAACGTATGCGGTCACCAGCAGTCGAAGTATAGAGGGAATTGCCAACCATGGGATGTGGATTCGTCAGGATTGGTTGGATAAACTGGGCTTGAAGGCGCCAACGACAACGGAAGAATTGATCGAGGTGGCCAAGAAGTTTAAGGAAGCAGATCCAGACGGTAATGGTAAAGCGGATACAGTTCCTATTGTGTTTAATGGTAACGGTGTGCAAATCATCAGAGCTCTCTTTTTCGTGAATGAGAATCAATGGTATTTGGAGGAGGGCAAGCTCAAGTTTGGCAGAACGTTGGATCGTTATAAGGATTCTGTCGCCTATCAGAAATCATTGTTCGATCAAGGCTTGTTGGATAAAGAATATATCACGGATAGCAACTTCCAGCGCGCACGTCAAATGTTGACTACTGGCAAGGCAGGTATTTATTTTGCTAGTTGGGATATTCAGAACGAATTCATGGATCTCAAGAAGAACGTACCGGATGCCAAGATGGTTCCATTGGAACCAGTAGCTAGCAAATATGGAAAAAACGGCTTGTATCAGGAGCTTCCGGCGAATATTCTGGTAGCCTTTAACAGTAAAATGAAAGAGGATAAAATCGAATCAGCCGTTAAATTCCTCGATTGGATGATGGAGAAAGGCGATATGTCGATGAAGTTCGGCGAGGAAAACGTCCATCACAAGCTAGTGGATGGCGTGATTCCGCAAAAAATCGACGCTGATAAATTCCGTAAGGAAGTTGGCTATGCTGCTGAGTATGCGATTGTAACTGATTTCAGCCTGAAAGCCGAGTGGTTCCCGGCCATGGCTGCTCAGGATGCACTTTCCCAGGAATATGCCAAATTGAAAACACAGTCGCTAGGTGTGGCACTCAAAAACAAATACCGCAGAGACATAGCCTTTAGCCCGGATATTCCGGAAGTAAGCCAACTGATCGCCACGTTCCATCCGATTGCTACGCAAATCGAGGTGAAAGCCGTAACTGGAGGCAGTGCATCAACCCCAGAGGCTGCTATGGAAGAGTCGCGTAAAGAGTGGAAACGTCTTGGTGGAGATAATGTTGAGAAGCTTGCACAAGAGTGGTATGAGAAGAATAAAGAGTTCTTGAAATAATCAGTGCACGCCCAATATGTATAACTGAATCTGTGGGAAGGCGGCTTGCTTGCGTAGGCTGACCTTCCCGTCGTTCTATAAACCCAATTGGAAGGATTGTTCAGCATGAGCGTAAATGAGACTATTCTTGATCATAAAGCACTTTTGATAAAGGCAATCACAGCCAAAGAAAGCGAGTACGATTCTCGGGTTTGTATGCTTCGTCGTCCTTTTCATAGCCCGGGGTATCATACCAGGCTAACGGTGAAGGATCACCCGACGACTCATCCGACTTATCAATCGCTGCTCTATGCGGTTGGTTTGCTAAATACAGAAATGAAGGAATATGAACAGAGGGCCTATGATATCATTGGCCGCCTGTTATCTTTGCAGGACCGCAATCCGCTAAGTGATACCTATGGGATATGGCCTTGGTTTTATGAAGAGCCGCTTACACAGATGGCTCCTCCTGATTGGAATTGGGCAGACTTTTGCGGCAAGGAGCTGCTTCTTGCGGTACTGCGTCACGGTCATAAGATGCCTGAAGCGCTGAAAGATCAGATCCGAGAATCGGTAAGCTTTGCATGCGACGCGATCATCAAACGGAATGTAGGACCGCACTATACGAATATTGCGATTATGGGGGCATTTGTGACCTTAATCGCTGGTGAGGTGTATGATCGGAAGGATTATGCTGATTATGGGCTGGAAAGGCTAGAGAAGCTGCAGCAATATACAGCCAATCTAGGGACCTTCCAAGAATTCAACAGTCCTACCTATTCTGTCATTGCCATTGTGGAGCTGTCCAAAATTCGCGAGTATTCTCTCAATTCTCGTGCGAAGGACATAACCGCCGAATTGTTAGACATGGTCTGGCGAATGGTGGTGGAGCATTATCATCCGGTCTCCCAGCAATGGGCTGGTCCGCACAGCCGCAGCTACAGTACGTTACTGACGAATAAGGCCAAATCCTTCCTGCAAGTGGCAACAGATAATAAGCTGGTTTTCTTTGCCTCTGACGATTTGGATTATGATGCGGAATGGTTTGGCAGTGGAATCCAATGTCCGAAACCATATATTGAGCAATTTGCCCGAGTAGAGGTGCGTGATCTTAGGCAGCCTTATTATCGCAATGAGGAGACCGGATTCGTAAAATGGGCGGAGACTTACATCACGCCGCAGTATGCGATCGGAGTGTTTAGGAAAGAGATCATGTGGAATCAAACAAGAGGGATGGTCGCTTATTTCGATAATAGCGGTCAGCCGACCTATCTGCAAATGCGCTGCTTACATGATGGGTACGATTATTGCTCGGCAGTTCTCAGTGTTGCAGCGAGCTGCAACCATCTGCTGTTAGGCGTAAACTTTCTGACGAACGGCGGGGATACACACCCGAATTTGGATCGTATTCAAGGCCGTATAGAGGCAACTGATTTCCGGATTCGCATGGAATTTGGTGGTTGCTTGGAGCGTATGAGTATAGAGCAGGAAGGTGCTGTAGCACAAGTGCAGATCAATGGACTGCCTCTACGCTTCGAAAGCTTATATGCTGCCTTTGAGGGTACTGGAGAGAACCAACTACGCTGCAGTGACAAAAGCGTATCCTCCGCTACCGCCGGTTGGAACTGGGAATGGAGCAAACAGGGAGACACCTATGGACTGGATCTGGTTATTTACACAGGTGAGCGGCAAACCATAGACTTCCAAGCTATGGACAAAGCTGCGTTTTTATTCTCGTTAGCTATAGGTGACTCAGTAAAGGAATTGCCTCTGATTGTCATTGAAGAAGAAGCTGACCAAGTGATTGCAAGGCATGCTGACAATCGTGCGGACGGTTCGCAGCAACAGCTGTCTATCTCCTTGAAGCCGAATGACAAGCACCCGAACTAAGGAAGTAAAAAAAGGAGCTCGCCAATTAAATGGCGGTCTCCTTCCTTTTTTCAAGCATTTCTGAGAGCAGCATTAGCACTAGCCCCTGTCCATAAAGCGTTGGATAACACGGAATTGTGTTATAAGCTTCAATCGTTGGCATAACAGGTGTTCCACCCGACACACCGGTTACTTCCCCGCTAGGCAGAACTTTTGATAGAATAGATTCAGCAGCACGATAGGCTGCCTCTTTGCTGGATGGGTCGAGCAAACCGCGTTTCACGGCTAGTAAAATACCACAAGCGATACCGGCGCTGCCTGAAGTCTCCGGATAGTAATCAGGTTGATCCATGACAGTAGCCCATAGGCCATCTGCTTGTTGATAACGGATGAGTCCTTTCATCATAGCACGGTAGCGCTCTAAAGTTTCTTCGGGCACCTGGGCGAGGCCTTCGATTTCTTGCAGGATCATTGGCGTTGCGACTGCGATCCATGCGTTAGCTCTCGTCCAGCGCGCAGCGGACATATGATCCTGAGCGATGCAGTTCCAACCGTGGAACAGTACACCCGATCTGTCGTCCTGAAGCAGTCGCAAGTGGAGGTCAAGCTGGTTGACAGCTTCCTGGGCATAGGCGGTTTCACCGGTAAGGCGGGCAAGACGCGCTAGGAACAGATCAGCCATGAAGATCGTGTCAGCCCATACCTGCTCAGGGAAGCTGGCATTTTCAGTGACGGTATGCTCAAACGCGCCTTCCCTTGTACGGGGAGCTTCAGTTAGCATCCATTTCCCGATGCGCTCGGCAGTTTCCAGAAAGACGGGGTCCTTCGTGTGATCGTAAAGAGCAGGAAATATGGCGAAGGGAGCCATGGAGTTAATAACCTTCAGATGCTCCGATTTATGGAGGTTTTGGCGTGCCCATGAGGTCAGATGATTAAGGATCTCCGGTTTTTGCGTACTTTCAAAATAGGCTAGTATCGATATAACACCGACACCGGGCACCCAGTCCCAGTGATGAATATCCAAGCCCCAATTTCCCGAATGATCAGATATCATGTAACCATAAATTTGGCTCGCGGTTTGTTCGAGATGAGCAGATGCAAGTGTAGTTGGCATTGTCGTATTCCTCCTTGAAAGAGTAGTGGCATACGTTCACTATACTATGCAGGATAACCGTTAGGCTTGGCGTATGCTCTTATTGACTTGGGGTATTGTCTACGAAATAGAACTGAAGGAAGTGAAAAGCTGTGAGCGGGGTGAAATCGGAAAACTTAGAACTGGTGGAGCAGCCTGATGCCATTGGAGAGGCAATAGACGAGTGGACGAATCTGACACTCTCTGCCTTTCCCGTTCATTGTTTGTATCGAACAACGAGCTTGTACCAGCGCAGCTTCCATTCACACAGCGGATTTGAATTGTATTTATGTATACAAGGCAGCGGCACATACATTGCCGGTGAACGGATTCATACATTAGGTACGGGAAGCTTCACGGTTGTAAGGCCTATGGCCATGCATAGATCTCGCCCGGATATGGACGTTCCTTTTCATCGCTATGTTCTTGCCGTGGAGAAAAGCTATCTGGAAGGTTTGTACGAGCGAGATATGCAGATAGCTGCATGGATCGAGCAGTGGCTTCCAGGGCCTGGAAGCGACTCCCTTCATGTCCAATTAAATGCCCGCCAATTGTTGGGCTTGCAGGAAACGCTTAGTCAACTGGAGCGGGAAATCAGGGAACAACAGCCGGGATATCCCCTTGCTGTGAAAGGGCTCATGCTGCATATGTTTACTCAGTTAGGTCGTTATCAGACGGATATAAGCATTGTTCAGTCGGGATCGGGAGAACGGAAGAGGGTCGTCGAAAGCATACTGAGCTATATGATGGAGCATTATCAGGAGTCCTTGCGAATAGAGGATTTGTGCGGACAGTTTCACCTTTCGCGATCGTATCTTTGTAGAATTTTCAAACAGGATACAGGGGTCTCCGTCAATGAGTTTCTAATTGCCTATCGCATTAACAAAGCAAAGGAGTACTTACAAGGGAGCGATCTGCCCATTACGGAAGTTGCAGCTTCTGTAGGGTTTCAGGATATTTCCCACTTTTGCCATACGTTCAAGCGTTTGACGGAGTTGACACCAAGTGGTTATCGAAACCTGCACCATTCCATTTAATTCGTACATCAACCGGCATGCTAGGGCAAGAGAGTTCTCTTGTCTGGGCATGTTTTTTTTATTTGGGGAAGTGACCTATTGGCGGATCAAGTTACATCTTTTAAGACAGTATTATTGAGGCCGTTAAATTGCACTCTTACATCGTTGGATCGAAAGAAATGCCACGTCCGACAAAAACTGTCTATTGTGATTTCAACTGCATTTGATAAGGTTAGTCTCATCATACGATGGAACCCAAGATTTGGGTGGAGGTGAGAGGAAGTGTGACGAGCGTTGCATGCAAGCGATTATCTAATCAGGCTATTCATTAGGGAGAAGGGAGTTCTGTGATGCTTAAAAAAGTATGTCCCATCATCTTCGCAATGTTATTGTTTATTCAATCCATAGGTATGGCATCGACTGATGCACCTATCGCGCATGCGGCCGAGTCGGATGTACCAAAGCTGCTAAGTGCTAATACATTAGGCCAGTTGTTTCCGGAAAATACACCGGTCATTGATACCGGAGCCATATATGATTGGCAGCAGGAAGGAATATATGCTACGAATGGCGGGCTTTTAGCTGCAGATCCTGGCGAAGCGGCCAAAATGACGGACGGCTCTGTAAGCGTTGTCACATCAACCTACAGTCAATCAGGAGCAGCTTACGGAACGCTGGTCTATGACCTGCAGACCGTATACAGGGTATCCGCTTTGCAGGTTTGGTCCGAATTCTCGGCTGCAAGCGGCTTGAAGCAGGTCGAGATTTATGCAAGCATCGACGGTGTCAATTACAACCGCGTTGCAGCTACCGAAAGTACATACGGCGATGACGCAGGTATCGTTCCTGTGACCAGCAACATCAAACCTGTCCCTTATGCCAGATATGTAAAGGTCATCCTGCACAAAAATCCGGCTAAGCTCATGATGAGCATAGGGGAAGTGGCGATATGGGGTGACGCTGCGGAAGCGCCGGCGATTCTAAGCAATAACCAGTTTAAAGCTGGCGGTTACTATGCCACAGGGATGCCAAAGCTGGATACAAAGGCAACCTATAAATGGAGCACCGAACAGCCTTTTGTGACTCAAGCTGGTTTAATGACGAGCGATAATGAAGCCGGCGCGAAGAATGATGGCAGCGTCAGCGGCTTGCCTGATCTAATCGACGGTTCGAGTACGGAGGAAACGGCTGATACGATAGCCAGTATGGCCGCAGGCTCCCAAGGAAAATACGGAACGGTAACTTTTACGTTAAATGATATGTATCAGATCGGGAATATCGATGTGTGGTCCAAAGCGGAGAGCGGTAATTTCATGGATGGCTATGAGGTTCTGTTGAGCGTCGATAACGTCAACTATTTCTCAAGCGGATACACCGCCAATCCTAACAGCCGATATGCAAATGGCATGGTTAACACGCCTTCCTACGGCATTCCCGGCAAGCATGCGAAATATGTAAGAATTGTCATGCACAATGCTAACGACTCTGACCGGTTGATTGCGGGGGAAATCGCTATCTGGGGCTGGAAGCTGTACGATGTGACGCTTGCCAAGAAGGACAACCCAGATCAGGTCGAATTCACGACCTATGTGAAAAATTACAACACGCTATATCTGGATTGGTCTGCGTATAATGCCGTAGTCAACAAGGTCAACAAATACAGCATCTACATTCGGAAGAGCGACTTTACGACAACAAACGGGCTATCCGCTCATGTGACGGCCGACAACGGATCTGTCGAACAGAAGGGGAAATTTCTGCTTGTTTCTTCTTTAGAGCCAGAGACGACTTATTACATTGCAGTAACTCCGACGAGCACCGTCTCGGGTGAACGAAAGGTTGTCAGTACGGTCAAAATAACGACACCTAGCGTTCTCGGAGGGGAGAAGGTCGGGGACATCTTCGCTATTAACGATACGCCTTATGGCGGAGGCAACTATGTACAGCACGGGAGTAAAGAGGATGAAAACATCATCCGCAAGCTTATTCTGACGAGAGGTATCGAAGGGATTAACTTCAACCGTTGGTGGATTCATGATTCCTGGGTCAAAGCTTTCTCCAATAAATACGGGATCGGGTTCCATACTTTTTACCACGGACCTCAAGATGTCCCGATGGAAAACAAACAAGGAACCTGGTCCTTCTCCACGGTTAATGAGCCTGACTTAAAGGGCACAAATCCTTCTGCACTGGCCTTGCAATTTAAGCAAAACCACGAGAGCCTGAAGGCGGTGGATAGCCGAAATTTACTAGTCGAGCCTGCTCTTGGCGGAACTGAACCAGCAAGTATGACTTGGCTTGAGAACTTATATAAATCAGATGGGCAAAATGGGGCATTAGTGAAAACCTATTTTGACGTGCTTGATGTACACCCCTATGTGAAAAACCATGAAGGCAGCTTGCCTGGACTCATTCCAGGCGCGCCGGAAATGCTGATTAAGAAAATTGAAGACATCCAAGCGCTGAAAACCAAATATGGAGATCAGGCGAAGCCGATTATCTTCACGGAGCTAGGATGGAGCACCTATACCGGAAGCAGTTATCTTCGTCCGGTGAACTCAATCACACAGCGCAACTATTTGGCTAGAGCTTATATGCATGCGATTGCCGGCGGGATAAAGAGAATGCATTGGTACGATTTCCAGGATGACGGACTCGATGCGACTAATCTGGAGCATAATCTGGGACTCATCGACTGGAACGGCATTCCGAAGCCAAGCTATTATGCTTACTATACGATGTCTAAGGTACTGAAAGACGCCAAATACGTAAGAGCTCAGCCTAATGTTGAACACCCATATTATGGGTATGAATACTGGCATGAAGGCAAGAACCAATATATTACGTCGCTCTGGGCGGCGGATGAATCTACCAAAACAGCGACCTTCAAAACGAAGGACGCCGGGCTTACTGTTGTGGGTATTGACGGAAGCTATACCTATTTGCCGGTCAGCGATGGAAGCGCAAGCTTAACGATTAATGGCGCACCTGTGTTTATTTACTCCAGCACGGGCGTGGAGATTTCATCCATTGATGATTCTTTTGTGTTAAAGACTCCTTCGGTGGATATAAGACGTGGAGAGGTTATCCATGCCGCGATCAACCGATTCGGGATGGGTGCGGAGCTGGACGGAAGGTTGGAGCTAATCGGTCCATCCGCTGAATGGAAGCTGGAAGGCGACGTGAACTTTACAGCGGGAACGACTGCCATTCCGATTGCTATTCCCGTTCCGCTTAACGCGGAAGAGAAGGTCCAGGAGCTTACGCTCCAAGTGATCTCGGGAAATTCGCTGATCTCGTCTGTGAAATTAAAGGCCAATGTGCTGGAAACAATCAAAGTCCGCATGGTGCCTGAGATTGCTGTGCCCGGGAAATTGGATCAATGGAATGCGGCAATTTATGTGGAGAATGCGACTGAGGACAAAGAGCTTAACGGCACTATAAGCGTTACCGAGGCTGTCTATTTGGTCTTGGGACAAAGCGGCCAGATTGCTTTTAATGGGCTCTTACCCGGGGGAATTAAGAAAATAACGATTCCGATCACCGAGCTTCCTGAGAAAGCGAGAGCCAAGTTAAAGTTCACGGTGGAGCTGGATAGCGGATTTACGAAGATCGTGGAGAGACCGTTTAACTTTATTGCAGCTGTGAATGACCAAACGGCACCGATCATAGATGGCAAGTTGATAGAGGCAAGCTGGCACAATGGCATGCCAATCGTCATCAACCGAGCGGATCAAAATAAGAACATCGCCAATTGGGGTGGTGAGCAGGATTTAAGCGGCAAAGGCTATCTGAAGTGGGACCGCAATCATCTCTACTTCGGTATGGAAGTTCAAGATAATATCCATGTTCAAAAAGGAACTGGCGGCGACATGTGGCAGGGGGATAGCATACAGTTCTCTATTGATACGGGAAGAGTTAACGGCATTGGCAGCGCGGAAAACAACGAGTTCGGTATCGCGCTAGGAGAACAAGGCCCGATGGTCTGGAGATGGTTGTCAGCTAACGGTAAACCGACAGGGGAGATGACGACTGTACAAGCGGTGGTTAATCGCAGCGACATCGCCACCACCTATGAGCTCGCGATTCCATGGTCGGAGCTGCTGCCTGAAGGCCAATCGCCACAGGACAAAGACATCTTCGGGTTTTCCATGCTGATTAATGAGAATGACGGCACTACTCGACGCGGTTGGCTTGAATATATGAGCGGGATTGGTTCCAGCAAAAATACGCAGTTGTTTGAAGATTTGATTTTCACCGAAATCGCTGCGCCCGAAGTGCGGGTAACAGGGGTTACGCTGGACCAAATGACTGCATCATTGAATCTGGGAGAAACGACCGTCCTGAACGCGACTCTCCTTCCTGGAGACTCAACAAACAAACAAGTTCGCTTTACATCAAGTGATCCAGCGGTGGCGAGCGTTGTGCAAGGGGTCTATGGTCTGCAAGCGACCGTAACTGGTGTGTCAGCAGGTACGGCAACGATTACCGTTACGACAGACGATGGTGGCTATACGGCGAAAAGTACGGTGACAATCAAGGCACCTGTAACAGACGGTGAGGTGCAGGTAACAGGGGTTATAATGAACCGCTCGACCGTAACTTTGAAAGAGGGTCAAGCGATATCCCTGAACGCAAAGGTCCAACCAAGCAATTCAAGCAACAGGAAGGTCCGCTTCACATCGAGCAATCCGGCCGTTGTAAGTGTTACGCAAGAGGTCAACAAGCTGCATGCAACCGTTACTGGAGTATCAGCAGGTACGGCAACGATTACCGTGACGACAGACGATGGCAGTTATACGGCGAGCAGTGTAGTAACCGTCAAGTCAAGTTCAAAAGGTGATGACATGCCTTCTGAAGCGGCAGCCGACGAAGCTGTTTCGATCCTGTACGCTACATTCCAGAGAGGAGCTTTGCCATGAGATTTATGAAAAAGAGCTGTGCTCTTGTCGTTGCATTTGCCTTTCTGCTCGGCTTGGTTTCCGTTGTTACCCCTTTGGAAAATGTTGCTCAGGCGGCAAACGGCGAGAAGGTGCTAAGCGGAAATGCGATCGGAGGGACACTCTTCCCTGAGGGTACAGCGGCTATTGCTACGGGAGCGTCCTATACCTGGTTGACAGAAGGGATCCATGCGACGGATCCGGCTCTGATCACTTCGGATGACACCGGTGCACCAGATATGACCGATGGCAGTAACGGCCCTGACGACAACACGAGCAGCACAACGGGGAGCGCGGAAGGCTCTGCCGCATACGGAACGCTCATATACGACTTGAAATCCGTCTATAAGGTATCATCGGTGAAGGTATGGACGGACACGGACAATAACAGTCAGATGAGGAATTTCGAGGTGTATGCCAGCTTCGACGGAGTGACTTACAATCGGGTCGGGGCTGCGGACAATGCGAATCCACCAGACTCAGGTTTTGCCCTCGTTACGCTTGCCGTCAAGCCTGCCGTTTATGCCCAATATATCAAAGTCATTATGCACAAGGATCCGGCCAAGCAAGTCATGAGGCTAGGTGAAGTGGCCGTATATGGCGATACTCTGGAGCCGATGGCTATTTTGAGCAATAACTATTTAAGGTCTTCCGGCTATTTTTATAATACGTCCCTTCCCAAGATTGCGACTGGCGCATCCTACGAGTGGTTGACTGATTACCCGTTCGTTACAGATGGAGATTTAATCAAATACGATAACGATAGCTCCAAGAATGACACCGCAGGGGGAGCACCGGACTTAATCGACGGTTCCAGCAAAGAATCCGATGCGGCATCTACGACCAACTCGATCTGGGGTTCGAAAGGGAAGTTCGGCACGGTTGTTTTCAACTTGAACGATGTGTATCAAATCGGAAAAATCGATGTATGGACATTGGCGTCAGGCGGCAACAAGTTCATGGACGGGTATGAGGTTCTCGTTAGTACTGACGGCGTTAACTATACGTCTCTCGGTTATACGCCTAATGCGAGCAGCCGCACAGCGAATGTGATCGTGAATACGCCGGGCTACGGTGTTCCGGGCAAGCATGCGAAATACGTCAAAATTATTATGCATAATGCGAATAATTCGGAGATCTTAACGGTCGGAGAAGTGGCGATCTGGGGCTGGAAGCTGTACGACCCTGCGCTTCCGAAGAAGTCGACGCCGGATCAAGTTGAGTTTACTGCGGAGCTCAAAAATTACAGCACTCTATATCTGGATTGGTCCAGCTATAACAGCGTCGTCAATAATGTAACCAAATACGGCGTATATATCGAGACATCTCCTTTTGGGAGTACGGCAGGGTTGACGCCGAAGTTCGTGGCGGAGGCCAAGTCTCTCGAACAGGTAGGCAAATACTTATCGTATTTCGCCCTGAAGCCGGAGACGGCCTATTATGTAGCGGTAACTCCCTTCCATTCGACCGGTGGAGAGAGGAAAGATGTTGAGACGTTGAAAATTACCACGCCATCTGTTCTTGGCGGAGAGAAGGTCGGAGATATATTTGCCATCAACGATGCTCCTTACGGTGGAGGAAACTATGTGCACCATGGCGAGACGGAAGATGTGTTCTTGATGAACAAATTGCGACTGCTAAGGGATCTTGGGGGAATCAACAAAAATAGATGGTGGGATCACAGCGGCGCGATGAAAACGCTGTACGGCAAAAGCGGACTAAATTTCCACTACTTTTATCATGGTCCGGGCTTTGTTCAGTCCGATAATAATGGGGGCGCCTATACGTTCTCAACGTATAATGAACCTGATCTTGCCAAAAGAGATCCGGCTGCTGCAGCGGCCGCCCTCAAGGCAAATCATGACAGCTTGAAAGCGGTCAGCAGCAAGAGCTTGCTTGTAGAGCCTGCTCTCGCCGGCCTTGATCGATTAAAAGCGGATGAGGGCTTGAATTGGCTGGATGCTTTGTATAATTCCGATGGACAGAATGGCGCCTTGGTGAAAACGTATTTCGATGTCATGGATGTCCATCCTTACGTCAAATATGAGTATCCTGCTGTTCCAGGGCTGGAACAAGGCGCACCTGAAAAGCTACTCCAATCGTTCCAAGAA
The DNA here is from genome assembly GCF_013141785.1 of Paenibacillus germinis. Lineage (NCBI taxonomy): Bacteria > Bacillati > Bacillota > Bacilli > Caryophanales > Paenibacillaceae > Paenibacillus > Paenibacillus germinis. The sequence continues at coordinate 7,446 of NZ_WHOC01000062.1, read as the reverse complement.
TTGAAAACCGTCATGGCGAGCCATGGTGATGGAGAAAAGCCGATCGTAGTTACCGAGCTAGGTTGGAGCACCTATACAGGCGGAAGCTACTTGAAAACGGTGGATCGATCCACCCAAAGAAATTATTTGGCCAGAGCATACATGCACGCCATCGCAAACGGAATCCGAACGATGCACTGGTATGATTTTGCCGATGACGGTACGGAGACCAACAATTTGGAGCATAACCTCGGTCTGATCGACTGGAACGGTAAACCGAAGGAGAGCTACTATGGTTACTACACGTTGATTAGGGTGCTTAAGGATTCGAAGTATTTGGGCACTGTATCGAATATAGCCAATCCCTATTATGGTTATCAATTCTGGGATGAGAATAAGAACAAGTACATCACATCTTTATGGGATGCGAGCTGGAAAACGACAAGCAGTTCTTCCCGAACGGCTCAAATTGCGACATCTGATCCAGGTGTAACGATTGTTGGAATTGATGGGAGCTACAAATATATGGCTGCTGTATCAGGAGTTGTAAGCGTGCCTTTGACCGGAGCACCTGTGTTTGTCTACTCCCTCGCCGGCGTAACTGTAAATGCCATCAACTGATAGGAAGACCAGATTTTCCCTCCCTGACAGCCGTGTTAATGGTACAATAGAAAACAAAACAATGCGCCAAAGCGGAGGTCCATCATGAGAACCAGTATATCCGGAAAAGCAATGATGATTTATGGTATCGTATTCCTCTTCATCATCGCCATGACCTTCTGGTTGTCCTATACAGGCACTGTGGGCAGGCTGCAGAAAGACTTACAGGATGCTAATCTTGCACTGCTGAAGCAGGTTGATTCCAAGATCGAGGCTGCCTTTCGCCAGACGGAGAAGGATCTGCTCTCCATGGCCGAAGGGCTGGAATTTGTTTATTTTATGAATAACAGCTACAGTGATGACGGTCACAGATATAGCATTTACTATACATTGACAAACAGATTGAGGGAATTTATTTCAAATAATCCGAGTTATTCCTCAGTCTTTGCGTATTCACATATCAGTGGCGACTTAATGACAGAGGAAACCTATTTAAAGCAAGCTTCGTCAGAGTTCAATTGGTTGGCCCAGTACCTGGATATGCCTGAATATTTTAAGTGGCTATCGACTCAGAAGGTATGGGATGGTCATGAGACCCAAGATGTGATTACCTTGGTCCGCAGCTTTCCTAGCCTCAGCAGTCCTGGCTTCAGGAAGGGTCTAATGGCTATTAGCATCAAAGAGGCTCAGTTGTCTCAGATGATTAAAGCGATCTACGAGGATGGGCATGCTGGTCAATTTTTCATTCTGGATGCGGAAGGGAATGTCGTCACTCATGACGATAAGAACCAGCTTTACCGCAATATGAAGTCGCTGCCGTATATACAGACGATATTAAGGGATCCAGACAGCGGTTCCTTCAACGTGAAGCTGGACGGGATTCAGGAGTCAGTTTTTTACCGGACGAGCGGATATACAGGCTGGAAATTTGTCAGCATTATGCCGGAGTCCACGGTATTTGAGCCGATTAAGGTTACACGCAACCTGCTGCTCACTTTTGCCGTCGTGATGTTCTTTTTAGCATTGGCTGCATTATTTTATGTGAATCGCTGGACCTTTAAGCCGCTGGATCGCTTGGCAGGTAAGTTGTCCGGCGTGAACAAGCGTAGAGGGCAGGGCGCAGAGAGTATAGGACTCAGAAACCTGGAGCATATATTCGATGAAATGGTTACGGACCGCGAGCAATTGGAACAGCATGTCAGGGATTCGAAGCCTATGCTCAAGTGGAAGATTATGATGGATGTATTGAACGGCAATCGTTCTGATTTCCATGCGATGTATCATCATTTAGAATTTTTGGGGATTCACATGTATTCGGAACGCTTTATCGTTTGTACGGCAGAGATTGGCAAGGAAGGTGAACAGCTTGCTCCGCGGGACGAAACGTTGTACACCTATATGTTCTGTAATGTCGCGGAGGAGCTAATTCGAACCGAGCATGCAGGCTTGGCCATCGATCTGGGGGGCGGACGGGCGGCTGTTCTTCTCAGCTTCGCAGAAGGTGATGCAGAGCAAAATCATTTGAGAACATTAGTCATACTTGAACTCATCCTTGATATCATGAAGAGGCAGTTTGGCTTAACGGTAACGATCGGAGTCGGCAAATGCCGCATGGAGATGAAGGAGATACCGAGCTCCTTCGATGAATCGCAGAAGGCGCTTCATTATAAGATGATCTTCGGTAAACATTCGGTCATATCGGTAGACGATTTGCAGCCGCCGGACCGACAGGATTATTACAAACTTAGCCGAATGATCGATCCGGTGATGGAAGCCATGAGGCAAACAGATCGCGTCAAGATGCTCACGTACTTATCGGATACATTCCGTGAAGCGGTTGTGAGCAATCTTCCGCCGGAGCTGATCAGGCAGCTGTGCTACGACCTTGTGATGAAATCTTTGCAAACCGTCAAAGCCATTGGGATTGAGCCGGAAATATCAATGGGTCCCCTAAGCAGCTTTTATGACCGGATCGGGAAATGCGAGAACTGGAAGGATGCGGAGCGGCTAGTCGGAGATACTCTCGAGGGCTTGGCTTCACAAATTGAGGAAAAGCGCAATCAACGTGGGAAAAATGAGACGATCGAGCGAATGCTGGACTATATCCGAGAGCATTATCAGGAGTATGATCTGTCCTTAGACCGGTTGGCAGAAATGTTTCATCTTACTCCGCCATACATCAGCAAACTGTTTAAGGATCACACGGAAAGCAATTTTATTGATTACATGATCGAGATTCGCATTAAAGCGGCAATGGAGCTTTTGAAAGATAAGTCCATTAAAGTTAATGACGTTTCGGGAGCAGTCGGATATGCAAATACGAGAAGCTTCCTGCGTACCTTCAAAAAATATACAGGCTTAACGCCAACGGAGTATCGGGAACACATGTCGAAGCCTATTCCGTCGTAAGTGCAAATAACGGGTATCACCTGCCGTCAGGCTGGGATACCCGTTTGTTTATGCGCGTTTGGAACGCCTTAGTACAACAATTAATGCCAGGATGAGAAAGATAAGCGGTAATGCCGCGGTGCTCATACCTTGACCTGATCGGACATGAGTTAACATAGCGCCAGCCATTATAATTACAATTATGCCAGCGGAGTAGAAAGCGATGCGCGGCTTCCAGAAGCCGATAACTAGCCCGATTCCAGCTAATAATTCAATAACTCCAACGACATACATGGCGTCTAAACCATACCCATAGGTTACTGTAAAAGCTTCCACCTGCATGGGATTTGTGGATAATTTCATAAAGCCAAACATTAGAAAAGCGACTGCCAGCACACATTGAAATATGCGAGTCGTCCATTTCATATTAAAAAGAGACCGAAAGATAGCTGAGCGAGCCGACTTCATAGCTGCGATGAATTACTTGAACGGGACGTTCTGGGTCGCCGCTGCCCATTGTAATAAAGAGCGGAATGAAATGCTCTGGTCTTGGCACAGCCATACGAGCATTCGGAGCTAAAGCAGCGTAGTCGAACAGCGCCTCCAGGTTCTGCGTTTGCATGTTCTGGATGAGCCAAGCGTCGAAATCAACAGCCCAAGCCTCTGGCTCTTTGGCATCCCAATTAAGAGCTCGCAAGTTATGCACAGTAGCACCGCTTCCGATAATCAGAATATCCTCCTGATCGAGGCCGCGCAGTGCTTCGCCAATGCGATACTGCTCCGCAGGCGGCAAGTACGGATTGACGGACACTTGAATGACTGGGCATTCTGGTGTTGGAAACATCCGTAAAAGTGGAACCCAAGAGCCGTGGTCAAGCCCGCGCTGTGAATCCAAATTCACAGGGATGCCCTTCGCCTTGAAACGGTCAGCGATCATTTGAGCCAGCTCCACATCCCCTTTGGCTGGATATTTGATTTGAAACAGTTCATCTGGGAAGCCGCGGAAATCGTAGATAGTGTCATAGACGTCATTGGTGGACGAAATGGTGAGAACCTCTGTTTCCCAATGAGCCGTAAAAACAACAATAGCTTTCGGAGAAAGCTTCTTGCCATAGTCGAGCAGGAATTGCGTGCAAGCTGTATCTTGAATAGCCATCATGGGAGATCCGTGTCCAACAAATATGGGTGAAATCATGATAAAAACACTCCTTTATAAATTACTATTCTTTATGTTACTTAAATTCACTTAGTTACTTTATGTAACTGATATTACGTCAAAATGTTGGTTTCGTCAAGTAACTAAATTACTTTTTGTAACCTTGTATATCCGTGTCAACTTACTCTATAATAAATAGACATATAGAGGTGATAAACATGGAACGCAACCTATTGTGTCCTCGTTTCGAAAAAGCTGTAGAAATCCTCAGCAAGCGCTGGACATCGCTTATCGTTTTTCAATTACTATCAGGCCCGCAGCGGTTCATAAATATCGATCAGGCACTTCCGAATTTGAGCGGCAAGGTATTGTCGGAGCGACTGAAGGAGCTTGAGCATGAAGGCATCGTTAAGAGGGTAGTATTCCCAGAAAGTCCCGTTCGTATCGAATATTCACTTACGGACAAGGGACTGGCATTGGCTCCGATTTTCGGTGAGATTGCCAAGTGGTCGCAAGAGTGGCTGCCTGTTCAGGAGTAATTAAAAAAGGCCATCTATCCTGTGAAAGCAGCAGGGGAGATGACCTTTTTTGTTGAAGAAAAAAGCCGAGGGTTCAAAGAACCGACGGCTAGTAGTGTTTGGTTATTCGTGTTTCGTGGGATCGACCAATTCCAAAGCGGATAAAGCATTTCCGCCTTCCTCATCGTCCGATTCAACGAACCGTTTGAGCACATTTAACTTGTTTTCCCAATAGCGTTCATAATAGGATAGCCAACGCTTCAACTCCATAAGCGGTTCCGCCTCCAGCCTGTATCGGGTCTCGCGGCCGACTTTGCGTTCTTTCACCAACCCGGCATCAGCCAAAATGCGAAGATGCTTGGATACCGCGGTGCGGCTCATCGGGAAATGGCCGGAGATAACCGTAACGGGCATCTCTTGCTCGCCGAGCAGCTTCAACACCTGACGGCGGGTCGGATCGGCGATCGCTTGAAAGACGTCATGCTTCTGCGAGGGGACTGCCATCTTAAGCCTCGACGTGAGCAGCCAGTTTCTTCGCCAGACCAACCCAGCCCATCGACATCGTCTCGCGAACAACCGCGTGAGGTTGACCGAATTCCGTAACTTTTTCTGCATCCCAACCGGAGTGGATGAGAGTGAATTCCGTTTTGCCTTCTAAATCGGTTAGTTCGAAAGTCAGGGACCAATCCTTGCCCCATTCGAAAGACAAACGGTTCGGCGGGTCGAGCTCGGTTACTTTACAAGGGGATTTGCCGAAAGGTCCTGCTTCTAAGTGAAATTCATAGCCTACCTCTGGCTTGAAATCATTTGGCATGAGCCAAGCCGCGATGCCATCAGAAGTCGCTACAGCATTCCAAACCTTTTGAATCGGTGCGTTAAAAACTAGTGTTTGCTTGATATCCGGCAATGTGCCTTGAGTCTGATTTTCCATAAATAAGAAGCCTCCAATAATTAAATTTTTTAGGATTTCGTTTTTACTTTACTCTTATGACGCAATCGCAGGGCTGACCATTTATCGTCCACCGCGACATTGCTTACAAGACGATAGTCTGTTTTCTCATCCATCAACTTCCACAGAATGTCACGGTTAATGTCGGTTTTCACCTTCGAACTCTGCTTCGGATAGGTTATCCAGAACACAGCTTCATCGTTCAAATAGGCTATCGCTTTAGGTGCCCATTCAACCACCTCTGCGGCATTGTTAACAAAAAGTTGAACGAAATCGTAGGTCCCATTCGGCTCCTCATTATCCTCAATGCCAAGCTTGTAGCCTTCAGGTGCCTGAAGAACGAGAGCTCGTCCTTGCTTGTAGCGCAGCTTCTTCAGCAATTCGTCCTGCATCGTAAGTCATTCCTTCCCGTATGTCCTTTTCGTATTGTGTCCAAAAGATCAGGTTTTCCGAAGGCATTACAATACGAAACCAAATGGTTACACAAAGGATTATACGAAACCTTTTGGTTTCATGTCAAGGGGTTTGTTAGGTAACATTTCTGCCTTGAAGTTTCTGTACTCTTTTTCAACAACTCTGAAATCATGGTATAGTTATGAAAAACAAGAGTGGAATAAAGGAGAACGAAATGATACGTTTTGCTGTTATTGGAACCAATTGGATTACGGAAGAATTCATTCATGCTGCCCGCGAGACGGGGGAGTTCGACTTAACTGCCGTATACTCGCGTACGGAGGAGAAAGCTGCGGAATTCGCTCAGAAATTTGAGGTTTCTCATATCTATACAAGCTTAGAAACGTTTGCGCAAAGTAAGGAATTCGATGCGGTTTATATTGCGAGTCCAAACTCGCTTCACGCTGAATACGCGATACTCTGTATGAATCATGGCAAGCATGTTATCTGCGAAAAGCCTGCGGCATCCAATACCGCTGAGCTCTCAGCGATGATAAAGGCTGCACAAACGAATAAAGTGGTGTTCATGGAAGCTCTCAAGTCCACGCTGCTTCCTAATTTCAAGGCGATTCAAGACAATTTACATAAGCTGGGGAAAATTCGGCGTTATTTTGCGAGCTATTGCCAATATTCCTCTAGGTATGATGCTTATAAGCAGGGAACGGTACTGAATGCGTTCAATCCCATTTTTTCCAATGGCTCGCTTATGGACCTAGGCGTCTATTGTATTTATCCGTTAGCGGTACTTTTTGGTGCTCCTGAACGTGTACAAGCAAGCGGAGTACTGCTGGAGTCGGGTGTAGATGGCGAGGGAAGTCTGCTGCTGAGCTACAAAGAGATGGATGCGGTTATCATGCACTCCAAAATTTCCAGCTCCTATCTACCTTCAGAAATTCATGGCGAGAATGCGACGATGGTCATCGATAAAATCAACACGCCTGAAAAAGTTGAAATCCGTTACCGAGATGGCTCTGTGGAAAACCTGACGCGGGAGCAAGCTGTAAGAAACATGCGCTATGAAGCGGAAGAATTTATTCGGCTTATCAAATGCGGAACATTGGAGTCCACGACGAACTCACATGCGAATTCCAGCATAGCTATGGCCATTATGGATGAGGCTAGAAAGCAGATGGGGCTTGTTTTTCCTGCTGACCGTAAATCGGATCATTTCGAATAAGCAAAGGTGGTGAGCCTTTCGTACAAATGAGTCAAAGTATGCCGTCACATCATTCTGCCAATAGCGTGAGAAGAATAACGGTTTACGGCGTCCTTTTGGGCAAGAGTGGCTATCAAGGTTGAGAAGGCTCGATTCTGGCGAGCGAAGTAAAGTGTGCTATATGCGAGCGAAGTTGTACTTTGTACAACATTATGCAAGATAATCAGCGTTATCACGGAAATTGTTG